>JAGLWX010000055.1 GCA_023133185.1 Fidelibacterota bacterium | reverse complement strand
TTTGTCAATAACGGGAGGCAGGATGAAGTAAAATTTTTCTACATCAACAGGTCTGCCACCGATAATCAGGGCTACTTTTTCCTTTAGAACACCATGGAATTCTCTTTCAATAATCGTTGCCTCTTTGATCTGTCCGTTTGCCAGCAGATCCTTATATTGAAAATATTCGATCACGACTTCTTCCCTGGATCCGGTTCCGAGAATCTGGATCAAAAAGATCGAACTGATAATTATTATGATCCACATTAACGAAGTTTTTGAAGCCTTTTTCCACTTGAATTCATTATCGTCGGATGGAGTCTTCTTCTTTTTTCGTGTAAGGCTATCCTTCGGCGTAATTGGAGGTTTGATTTGTTTTTTATTTTTCGGTCTTTTAGTCCGATTAAATGTATTAAACTTTCTCATTAGTTACCTTCTTGGTTTAAATAATAGATCGATTTTAAATTTCGCAATTTTTGAGCCAGGTCGAGACCACAACCGACGACAAATTTATTGGGAATCGTGAACCCAATATAATCGATATCAAAATCCAGTTTTGTATATTCTTTTATTAATAAAGTCGCAAATCGAATAGATTTTGCTTCGCTGCCTTCAAGCCGTTTCTTAAGAAAGTTGATTGATAAACCCGAGTCGATGATATCCTCTATAACTATTACGTCTCTGCCTGTTATATCACAACTTATATCCTTAAGCAGCCTCACGGTTCCGCTGGTTTTGGTTTCATTAGCATAACTGGAGATTTTGATAAAATCAACTTCGGTGTGAATATCCAATTCCCGGATAAGATCTGCAAAAAAGACAAAACAACCATTCAGTACGCCGATTAAAATCGGTGTTGTACCTTGATAGTCCTTTGAAATAGTGGATGCCAATTCACGTACTCGTTCCTGAATCTTTTCGTAAGGCAGCAGCTCATGAAGGGGCAATCCGCTGAATTTCCCAAAGTTGTCGTCTAAGATCATTGTTTTTGCCATATGTCTAATTCCTCGTAGATTAACTTTAATGCTTTTTTAGTTGAAGGACCGATTCTATATTTTTCAGAAAGTTTGAGACCGCAAACCCACACGATCGTATCGTCGGAAACAAGAATAGGAATATGTTTTTTCTTGTATAATGGCACTTTTTGGTCGATGAACACATCACTGATTTTCTTTGAATGGGTTACACCTAACGGAGTTATCCGATCAGATTCTTTCCAGGGGCGTAAAATTAGCTGACTACCCAGTTGGTCCGGGTCGATATATTCGATTTCTTTATGATCTCGCTCTTTTGAAAAATCAGGATTCTCGACTATCTCTGTTTGAAACCGGAAAAAACCGGTAATGTATTCCTTTCCGGGAATGATCTGAAGCGTCTTCCATTCTTGTTCGTTATTTCGCACAAACACCAATTCATTTCGGTCGATACAGGCAAGCAAACCGGCTGTTATCCTCAGCTGGTTTCCGGTTTGACTATTTTCCGCAAGTTTTAAGATATTGTTCATCATAGTATAATCAATCCGTGAATCAGGGTTATTTAGTTGTGCAATGCATTCCCGAATCACTTCAATTTTTACAGCTGTAAAATACCTTTTTAGACGAGAAATATCAAGGGCAATTTCTTTTGAAGATTGGCGGGACAAACAGCGTTTTAAAGCATTTTGAGCAGCATCTTCGATAAAATGATTGGCGTCTGAAGCGATTGAAGATAATTGCAGGACCGATTTCTCCAATGATGGATTTATGCTTGATCGGATTGATGGAATCAGGGTCTGCCGGATGAAATTTCTTGGTATTGAAATATCGAGGTTTGTCCGGTCTTCATGATAAGGAATCTTGTGTTGTTTTGCATATTGGTAAATATCTTCTTTTGCTGTAAAGAGAAGGGGGCGGATGACATTATCCCGCTTGATCTGAATTCCCCGAAGACCTCTTAGTCCCGTACCTTTGATAATTCTGAGTAAAATAGTCTCAACCTGATCATCTGATGTATGTGCCGTAGCAATCAGTGAACCGGAGTAAGATTTGGCGACTTCATTAAATAAAGTATATCTCAGTTTACGTCCAGCCATTTCAAGGGACAATTTATTCTTCTCAGCGTACTGTTTGACATTAATCTTTTTAGAATAAAACCGGCAGGTCTTCGATTGGCAGAACTCTCTTACTGTCGTTTTATCATGATCGGCAGCCTTTCCCCGCAGTGAATGATTCAGGTGGACTGCCACGATTTGTAAATTTGCGTCTTTTCCGTAGTGAAGTAAAAGATGCAGCAATACCATCGAATCTACTCCGCCTGAAACACCAACAATAACCGTACTATTATTTTTGATTAGTTGGTTCTGAGTAATAAACGTGGAGAATTGATCGTATAGGGCTGTCATATGAGCTAAATTAGAGCACTTCTTTTATATATGGGTTTGTCTCAATTTCCTTTTTGATAGATGTAACTTCTCCGTGACCGGGATACACCCGAGTATCTTCCGGTAATCGGCTTAAGCGTTTTAAGCTATTACCGAGTTGTTTCATCGATCCTCCGGGGAGATCGGTTCGTCCGACGGAACCCTGAAAAAGCGTATCGCCGGCGAATAGATGTTTACCGGTTAAAAAGCAAATACTTCCCGGTGTATGTCCCGGTGTATGTAAAACCTGAAGATGGATGTTGTTGATCTCTAAAACCTGACCGTCACTTAAAAATGTTGTAAGCTCCGGTAGCTGGAAATTCAACAGACCTAAAAATTGAGCGGTATCTTTTGCAGAATTAAAGGTCGGCAGTTCATCTTCGTGAATGGCAAAGGGCAGATCAAAGCGTTTTTGCAATTCGGCAGCGGCGCCCAAATGATCGGGATGGGCATGTGTGTTTAGAATAAATACCGGCGTCAGATTCAGTTCATTCATTTTTCCAATGATGTTTGAGACATTGTCGCCGGGATCGAAAATAATGGCATGTTTGCTCTCTTCATCACCTAAAATCCAGGCGTTTTCCATAAATGAGCCGGTTACAATAGATTCAATGATCATTCCGGATTTCCTTTTATAAATTTTATCGAATATAAAGTCGTCTAAAAAGCGATGTAAGTTAATATAAAAATATTCTTTATAAAACTGTTGTTCGTGAAGTTAAATGATTTTTACAGGCTTGGCCTTCATCGTAAACAACTCATTCCCAAGCCCCAGCCTGGGGATGTCAGATAAGGATGAAATATACATTACAAAGCTGGGGCTTTGTAACGAGTAAGAAAACAAGGCGTGATGATTATTATGAAATCTTGATGCTATTTTCGATTCCGTCAGTCGTTATAAAATGCAAAAGAACCCGGAAGCGCTCCGACCTGGAAATTGTTAATTTCCACACCAGCTGTGTCAATAATTATTACATTATCGGGTGCGGTATAATCACTGATTCCAAAATAGATCAAATTGTTATTTGAAGCCATTGAATAAATTAAATTGTAATTGCCGATTTGTTTTTCGGTATCCATTGTCAGAGAGTCTGTTAGCGGGCATATTCCATTATTGTAAATTCTATAGATTTTTCGATTAATGACAGTTATGTCCGGTCCAAATAGGGAGGTAATCCCAAAATCTTTTTTTAAAACATTATCGGTAGATAAATCAATTTTTGAATTACCGACATAAGTATTCCAGTTATCGTCGTAATATGTGCTGGCGACATAGATACTATTTTGATAGCCTAATAGTTGCCCCGGTCCGGTTATTACAGTAAAAGTATTGGTTATTACAGGATCACCGTTTGATATGTCAATTTCAATTACTTTATCGGAAGCGGACCAATCCGGATTCATTGTGATTGATGTATACAATTTATCATTATAGTATAATAAATCTTCCGGAAGACCATTCACAATTAATGTATCGGTAATTTTATAATCATTAATATCAACGAGAAGAATCCCATTTAAATACCAGCAGGATATATATGCAGTATTTCCGACAATTTCTATATCTCGAGGACCGGAAGATGGAATATCGATTGTAGCTTCATACTGAAATCCATTGGAAATATCGCCTATCTCTATTGTATTGGAATTATTCATCACAATATACAATTTGTCATTATGAATCTTCAATGATTGACCGGTATCGCCTAATGGATTGGTAGGGAAATTCCAGTAAATCGGACCTGTGATCTCAGAATAATCGGAATTTATTGACCACAGTGATGCGTTCAGGCTATTAAAGTTTCCTTCGCATAATACAAACACTGATTGTTGTGCTGCAACAAATGAAAACAATAACAAAATAATTAACGTTAATCTCAATTTCATCGCAAATTCTTTCTTTTTTTAATTATACTCATAGGTAATCGTTAATCGAAATGAACGACCGGGTTCCGGATAACCTAATAATGTTTCATAGGAAATTCCGGTAAAATTATTTATTCCGGTTGTAAAAATTATTGATCCAAAATTGTAATTTTTTGTGTATGATAAACTGAATGAAATATCTGTGTATGGTTTGAGAGTTATATCTTCAGGCCAGTTATACATTGCGATTCGTTCGCTGATACGAGCAACTTGAACATGGAATAAAAATGCCGACGGCTGCCAATTGAGTGACAGTGTCTGTGAATACTTTGGGGCATACCGCAGTGGCTTTTTATAATAATCGCCGCGGGTTCTATCCTCGGAGAGATTAAAACTAAAATTGTAATTTGCTGAAAACGGAATTTTTTTACTTTCCCATGCCAGTATTACTTTAAAACCTTTGCGAATTGCTTGTCGTATATTTTTTGGTTGCCAATAGGATTGGAGCGGCGTCCAGAGGATTAGATCTTTACTCTCTTTGTAATACAGGTAGTTATTGATCGTGATTTCATCAAATATTTTGAAATTTGTCCCGCAAATATAGTTACTCGTGTTTTCGGGTTTTAAATCAGGATTTCCGCCCGGTTCCCAGTAAAGGTCGTTAAAAGTGGGATAACGGTAAAATTTTCCAGCGCTAAAAAAGACTGAATTATTCTGTTTTTTAGAATAAAATCTAATCTTTATATCATAATCGAAATCAGAAAACCGATCTTTTGAATAATTAAATGAAACAGTGGGATGAAAAGATAATCTCGTATATGGGAAGTATGATGAAGATACCATCGTTTTGTACTGCACTCTGTCATGAATTTTGGTTGAAGTACTGTTGATAAGATCATATTTTGAATCCAAATAGAAAAGTACATCCAAATTATCAGTAAATTGACCATATTGTTTTAGCAGAGCATGATATGTGAAAAGACTGTGCTTAACGTTGAGGTTATTTTGCGGATTGGAATAATGTTCTTTGGATTGTCTGAAAAGAAACTGGAAATACCCATATCCCATTTTATTCACCCAGCCAAATTTTGAACCGATCATACCGAGCCGATCACTACGCCTGGAATCGAGAGTTGGAGACCAAATTAATCCTGCAATACCTCTTCGCTGATATGATTGCATTATCATCACGTTGAAAAATGTTTTCTTTGATGGAATAGTTGTAAATGTTGACGCGAAATATTCCTGGTCGAAATCATTGTTTTTTCTTCGGAATGTCAAATTTGAGATAGGATTCCGAGCCTTGTAGTTTCCTTCTTCGTGTCTTTTCCCGAGGGTAAAATGCCATTTGAAACGTTTGAAGTGGTGATTGATACTTCCGGAAAGTGATCTATGTCCATACGAGCCGGCACTGATTAAAAAACCGGTTCTTGACCATTCGGGACGAATTTCAATACTGCCCTCTGCGTTACTTATTTCGGGATTTTTTTCGTTGAGACTGGAATTGTATAATATATTGTTTACCAAATTTGGTGGGATTTGAGAGACATCCAATTGTCCGTTTTGGGCGCTTGTAAGATCAAAACCGGCAAAGGAAATATTTGTATGAGATGAAGGCGCTCCATCCAGACTTAGTGAGCTGATTCCTGCCGGACCACCGTATGATTTTATATAAATTCCCGGAATTGCTGAAAATGCCTGTCGCGATTCAATAAGTCCCATCTGGGGTAAAATTGTAATTTTCGATACAAAGGTAGTTGATTGATAACCATGTCGGCTGTTTTTTGATATTTCTACGCTGTCTAAATTTACAGGAGCGAAGGGAAGTGTAATTATAAATGATTTTTTATTAGAGGGAAGAACTCCATTGATCTTTTGATAACCAATTCGAATAAATTCAATCGAATCGCCCTGTATGAAATTATGTGGAATAATAAATTCGCCGATTTCATCCGTGATTAACCATAAATTCGATGAAATATTGTGAATAGTAACAAATGAAACAGGGTTATCGTTTGGGTCAACGACATGACCAATTCTTACAGGATCAGCAAAAGTCGTAATTTTTCCAATGCTGATTATAAAAATAACCGAAAATAAAATAGTGTATTGAGATTTTTTATTGATGAGGAAAAATTTAGTCAACTTTCTAATCCTGTTACTTGCCCGCGCAATCAGATTAGAATGAAATTATCAGGTATCCTGACTTCCGGATCGTCCGCTGTTCTACACCTTCCAGTTCAATAGAGAACCGTGGTTATTGTAGCTGCGTCCCCGGTAACAGTAGCGGGGCTGTGCTCGATTTTCACGAGCTTCCCTGCACAATTCCATATCTAAAATAACATAAGAATATATTAATATTTCATTACCTGTACAAGAATTTAATGCAAAGAAATTTGATGAACCCGGAAATTTTTATATATTACTTCACAAAAAAAATATGAAAGGTATAAATGTAAAGATGGAATATGATGTGAGAGATATTGGTCTTGCATCTGTTGGGCAGCAGAAGATCGACTGGGTTGCCAAATGGATGACCGTTGTAAATCGGCTTCGTGATAGATTTATCGATGATGGAGTATTTAATGGCAAACGCGTGGCTATATGTATTCATTTAGAGGCAAAAACCGCCTATTTAGCTTTAACATTACAAAGATTGGGGGCGGACGTTTGGATAACCAGCAGTAATCCACTATCAACAAAAGACGATGTGTGTGCCGCTTTGGCAAAAAATGGTGTGCATGTATTTGCCAAACATGGCGCAAGTGATGCGGAGTACAACGGTTTTATAAAAGCGATTGTTGAGGCAAAACCTCATGTAGTGGTGGATGATGGCGGCGATATTTGTGATTTTTTTCATTCCCATCCTGAGTGCGCATCGGAATTGAAAGGTATTTGTGAAGAAACGACCAGTGGCGTCAACCGGCTAAAAGAATTGGAAAGTCAGGGGAAGTTACAATATCCCGCTGTGGGAATAAACGACGCCCGGTCGAAATATTTATTTGATAATCGCTACGGAACCGGTCAATCGACCTGGACTGCTATCACGCATTTAACCAACATGAGTGTTGCCGGGAAAGTTGTTGTAATTGTCGGATATGGTTGGGTTGGTCGCGGCATTGCCATCCGTGCAAAAGGTATGGGCGCGGAAGTTATTATTACGGAAATTGATCCCTGGAAGGGATTAGAGGCGCGCATGGATGGATTCAGGGTGATGCCCATAACGGACGCAGCTCCGCTTGGTGATTTCTTCATAACAGCTACCGGTGAAAAGAAAGTGATACGCACTGAACACATGGAAAAAATGAAAAACGGCGCATTTTTATCAAACGCCGGTCATTTCGATTATGAGATTGATGTACCCGGATTACAGAATATAGCGAAAAGCCACGAGCATGTCAGGGAAGAGGTTGACGAGTTTACGTTATCAAACAACTATCGTTTATATCTGCTGGCAAGTGGCGGAATTATCAATATTGCCGGCGGTTTGGGACACCCGGTGGAGATACTGGATCTCTCATTCGGGCTTCAACTGGCGAGTATGCATTATGTGCTTTCATCGAAAAACCTGGAAGCAAAATTCTATAAAGTGCCGGATGAGATTGATGAGATGATTGTCCGCGAGCGATTGCAGGCTGACGGTATTGAGATCGACGTCGATATGAGAGATCAGTTCTAATATTTAACGCATTTTTCATAAGATTTTTCAACAAAACAAGGTTCTTTGATTTTGTAAATATATTAACCGCCCCTTTCATCCCCTCCTTGGTAAGGCTTAACGTGTCCCACATTTTTTAC
>JAGLWX010000054.1 GCA_023133185.1 Fidelibacterota bacterium | reverse complement strand
CGCCAAACCAGCTTGGATAAAGGATAACATTTGATTTATTTTGATTGAGTTTACCGAAAGTCCGGTAGCCGATACGACAGTTTTTTATCACCTGACCATTCTCCAGTTGAAAGCCACCTAGGTTGGCAAACTGCTGTTCACCCTCGGCAAAAAGCAACGTGAAACTGATCAGAACTACAAGTGTAATCACAACAAAACTAAAATATTTCCGAAACATCCATTCCTCCGATTTGCAGGTAAAATTACGATATTTTCACGCATTATGAAATATTTCCCAATTGTTGCATATGTATTATATTTAGCCCTGCAATGAAATCGAGAAGAGGATAAAAACATGAAAATAAAAATATTTACCGTCGGCGGAACCATAGATAAGATCTATTTCGATCAGAAAAATGCCTATCAGGTTGGCGATCCTAAGATCGTTGAAGTCCTGCAGGAAGCTAACGTCACCCTGGATTTTGAAACCGAATCCATCATGCAGAAGGACAGCCTGGATATGACCGAGGAAGACCGTCGGCTTATCTACGAAAAAATTGACGTCGATCATCACGAGCTGATTGTGATTACTCACGGCACCGACACGATGGTGGAAACCGCGAATACATTATCTGCTATTCCCAATAAAACGATTGTCCTTACCGGCTCCATGCAGCCCGCTCGCTTCAAGAACAGCGACGCCGTCTTTAATATAGGTTGTGCCGTCGCCGCGGTTCAGGCGTTACCTCACGGTGTATATATCACAATGAACGGGCAGATTTTCGATCCCTTATCGGTGCGGAAAAACGTAGATAGGAACCGTTTCGAGAAGATTTAATCTCGTCAATCACTCAGCAAACAGCAGGATAATACCTTCAGAAGGTTTATTAGAAGATCCTACCGGAAACGTGGGGGGCGGGGTAACTTAACCTTCTGAAGGTTGGTATGATCACACGTCCGCAAAGAGCGAAATAAAATCAAATTTTGTGACATCTACTAATCCTTTATCGGTCAGCTTAATTTCGGGGATCACCGGCAACGACAGGAAGGACAATGACATAAAAGGATTTTCCAGCGGGCAGCCTAATCGCCTGGCTTCCCGGTTTAAATGATCAATCGCTAAACGAACTTCCTGCAATGGTTTATTGCTCATTAACCCGGCAATCGGTAAGGGTAATGCTGCGACGACATCACCATTTTTCACAACAAGCTGACCGCCATTCATAGATTGGATTTCACGGATTGCCAGTAAAATATTCTCGTCATCTACTCCGACAACAATGATATTATGGGAATCGTGAGCCACCGTTGAAGCGAGTGCGCCGGACTTCAAACCGATGCCTTTCACAAAACCCAATCCGATATTTCCGGTAGCATGATGACGTTCCACCACCACTATTTTCAGGATGTCGTTTTTGGGATCGCTGACGATTTTACCATCAATTATCCGCGCGGCACAAATAACTTTTTTCGTCAATAATTGATTGGGCACAATTTCAATGACGTTGATCTTTTTGCCGGCTGCCGCGATCACCAAATTATCTGAATTTACTTTCTTTACCCGGATAGTCTGAGACGGATCAGGAATACTCGCGCTTTCAGCGGCGATAAGTTTGCCATTCTCAGCAACCGGTTGTCCGTCTTTATAAACCATCCTGACAGTGAAATCATCGAAATTATCAAAGAGGATCAAATCTGCCTGATATCCCGGAGCTATAGCGCCCTTCTTTTGCAATCCAAAATGCTGCGCCGTATTCAGGGACGCCATTTGGAGAGCAATCAGCGGATCGATTCCGAAATCAATCGCGTTTTTTACCATTGAATTGATGTGTCCGGTATCCATCAGGAAATCGGGATGCCGGTCATCAGTGACAAAGCCGCAGAAGCGGGAATTCATAGGCGTTACAAGCGGTAATAAATCTTTTAAATTCCGGGCGGCGGAACCTTCCCGGATCATCAGGAACATGCCTTTCTGAAGCTTTTCCCGCGCTTCCTCCAAATCTGTGCTCTCGTGGTCGGACGTGATACCCGCGGCGATATATGCGGATAGCTCTTTATCCCGAACCAGCGGCGCATGCCCGTCAATTCGTTTTTCGCCGGCGATTGCCAGCTTTGCCAATACCTGCGGATCTTGAAATAATACTCCCGGAAAGTTCATCATCTCTCCGATTCCCAGAATACGGGGATGATCAATCCATTTCTGCATATCCTCTGCTGTAACGGTTGCTCCTGAGCTTTCCAGATGGGTAGCCGGTACACAGGAGGGTAGCATAAAATAGACCTCCAACGGAAGATGTTCCGTTGCGTCCAACATGTATTGCAGACCAGCC
>JAGLWX010000053.1 GCA_023133185.1 Fidelibacterota bacterium | reverse complement strand
TTTACAGGATTGACATGACACTAGAGCCACTTCAGAATGGACAAGGAAAAATTAAAATATTTGTTTCATTAAAATAAAAGAAAGATATATAATGATCAAATTATTTATTTTAGTAACACTAGTTCACTTCGCTTTTTCACAAAATTACAAGATTGTCAATTCTTCTTTTCAAGCCGGCAATGAAATGTCAATTATAGATGACAATAAAATAACATCAGTGTCGAGCCACGATTTTTCAGGAAACATTTCAAATTATCCAAATTGGTTAATATGTGGAAATATTTGTACCTATATTTGGGTCCTTGAATATTTACAAATCGGAAAAATAGCATCAATTACTCCTGATGAGTTCCATCTAGCGCAGAACTACCCGAATCCCTTTAATCCGCTCACGACGATACGCTTCAGTTTGCCGGAAATCAGCAACAATGTTTTTAACGTCTTGACGCATCTGACAATTTATGACATGTTGGGACGAAACGTAATCAATTTGTTGCATGAACGCCGCGCGCCAGGTGAATATTCGGTCGTGTGGAACGGACGCAACGCTCGTGGCAACATCGTCGCCAGCGGCGCCTATTTCTATGTTCTGCGGCATGGACACTTTGTTAAATCGAAAAAAATGGTGATGATTAAGTGATAAATAAACTCCTACAAATTCATTTTCCATCTGAACCAAAACAGCTATATCACACTGTCAATTAAAAACATGCTTAATAACAAAACATATCGTCCATCAAAAAACTTCTCCATATGGTTTACTATAATCTTTCCTCTATTATTTGCAGGTATTTTAAATGCAAACACTATAAATATTCCAACTGATTATACAACTATACAAGCAGGTATTAATGCCACCGTGGATGGTGATACCATCCTAGTACAACCCGGCACCTATGTGGAAAATATGAACTTCAACGGCAAAAATATTGTAGTGGGGTCGCTTTACCTGACCACTCAGGATACTTCTTACATTTCACAAACAATCATTGATGGTAATCATAGTGGTAGTGTCGTGACTTTTAATAGTGGAGAAGATTCAACTTCAATCTTAATAGGTTTTGCTATAACCAATGGTCGTGCATCTTCTGGTGGTGGTATAAATTGTTTAGATTATTCAAGTCCATATTTAAGCAATTTAATAATAATGGGTAATACCGCTTATGGTGTTGGTGGTGGCGGTGGAATACACTGTTATCATTCTTCCAGCCCAACTTTGTATAACTTAGTTATAAAGGAAAATATTTCTGAACAGTCAAATTCGACTACTTCCGGTGGTGGAGGAATAAGTCTTAGATGGGATTGTAGTCCTTATATAGTAAATACTTGTATAAATAATAATACTTCTAATATGGACGGAGGTGGAATCTTCATTTGGCATTCATCATTAGCTTCAATTATTAATTCTACAATATGTAATAATACACACAATCAGATCTATGGATCTGGTGGAGGAATTTATATTAATTGGCATTGCCATCCCGTAATATTGAACACGATTATATCAAATAATTCAGGTAATGGTATATATCTTTATGCGTCATCAACAATAAATATTACATATTCATGTTTTTGGAATAATCCACTTTATAATTGTGGAGAATGGGTAGGAGTAAATGTAACCACCAATGCCAATGGCGAAAGTTGTGATACATATTACAATATGCAGTTAAACCCTCTTTTTGTAGACCCAGCAAATGGAGATTATCACTTAACAAAAAACTCCCCCTGTATCGACGCAGGAGACCCTGGTTTAATCCCTGACCCTGATAATACAATAGAAGACATCGGGGCATATTACTTTCACCGTGATATAATAAATTCCGGAACAATAGAAGGAACAGTTACACTTAATGGTGTAAGAGGAAGTATTGAGGATGTTATAATCGTTGCGAATGGATTTATAACTAATCCGGACTCCGATGGTTATTATTCTTTTGAAATAAGCCAAGGAACTTATGATGTAACTGCATCATTGGAAAGTTACCATTCACAAACAATAGAAAATGTAGAAGTTATTGTAGGACAAACAACCTCAGATATTAATTTTGCTTTGGAACCAAATACAATATGGGGATATGCATATCTTGAAAACCAGACAAACCACAATGGAATTAAAGTGTTTTTTGAGCGAACTGAACCATGTATTTTAATTGATTCTACTTATACAGATTCAAATGGTTATTATTTTATTGATATTGAAACTGGAATTTATAATATTACTTTTTCAAAAACAGGATATTTAAATGAATGGATTTATAACCATATTTTATTTTCAAATACAACTTTATCTGACATTACTTTACTAGAGCATACAACTATATTAAATGTTCCTTCTGTTTTTTCGTCAATACAGTCTGCAATTAATTACGCATTTGATGGAGATACAGTTTTTGTACAACCTGGAACCTATGTTGAAAACATTAACTACAATGGAAAAAATATTACAGTTGCTTCATTATTTTTGACTACCCAGGATACTTCTTACATTTCACAAACAATTATTGATGGTAACCAAAATGGTAGTGTAGTGACTTTTAATAGTGGAGAAGATTCAACTTCAATCTTAATAGGTTTTACTATAACCAATGGTCGTGCATCTTCTGGTGGTGGAATAAATTGTTTAGATTATTCAAGTTCATATTTAAGCAATTTAATAATAATGGGTAATACCGCTTATGGTGGTGGTGGTGGCGGTGGAATACACTGTTATCATAATTCTAGCCCGACTTTGTATGACTTAGTTATTAAAGACAATACTTCTGAATATACTTTTTCTGCTTCCGGAGGTGGAGGAATAAGTCTTGAATGGGGATGTAGTCCTAATATAGTAAATACGTGTATAGGTAATAATACGTCTAACAGTCACGGAGGTGGAATATACATTTGGCATTCATCATTAGCTTCAATTATTAATTCTACAATATGTAATAATACAGCTAATGGATCTGGTGGAGGAATTTACATTAATTACTATTGCCATCCTGTAATATTGAACACGATTATATCAAATAATTCAGGTAATGGTATATATCTTTATGCGTCATCAACAATAAATATTACATATTCATGTTTTTGGAATAATCCACTTTATAATTGCAATTATGGTGAAGGTTGTATTGAAGTTGATCCTCTCTTCTCTGATTCTCAATATCACTTATCATCAACTTCACCCTGCATTGATGCTGGCGACCCAAATTCACCTTTAGACCCAGATGGTACAATTGCTGATATGGGTGCATATTATTACCACCAAATTTATTCCGGCCCAGTTTGGCACGTATCAACTTCTGGAGATGATTCTAATTCTGGACGTTCAACCTCCCCCTTTGCCACCATCCAACAGGGCATTGATGCCGCCAGCGATGGTGACACCGTTCTTGTCTATCCCGGCACCTATTTCGAGAACATCAACTATAATGGTAAAAACATTGTTATTGCTTCACTATTTTTATTTACAAGTGATGATTCTTATATTACTCAAACGGTTATAAATGGAAATCAGAGTGGTAGTGTAGTAAGATTTATGAACAGCGAAAATTCAGATGCTCAACTAATTGGTCTTACATTAATGAATGGAACAGGTACAGAATTTTACTATGAGGGAGCGATGATATATCTCACATGCGGAGGTGGAATATTTATTTCTAATGGATCTTCACCGGAGATTTCCAATTGCATAATAAAAAATAATTCTGTTCAGTACAATGGTGGTGGAATACATTCGTATTATGGTGGAATGGCTACGATTAAAAATTCTATAATAATGAATAATTCAGCTATGGAAGGAGGTGCAGTTTCTTGCACAAGTTCAGTGGCATTAAAGCTTTTAAACTGCACAATATATGGAAATAGTAGTGAGGAATCTTATGGTACTTTAGGAGGAAATTTAAATATAATAAATTCTATTATTTGGAATTCTACAATAAGAGATTGGTTTTCAGGATCGATCTCATACTCTGATATAGAGGGCAGCTGGGAAGGCGAAGGAAATATAGACACATGTCCAATCTTTGTTGACACGTCTAATAGTGACTTTCATCTTCAGGATATTTCCCCCTGCATCGGTACAGGCATCGATTCAATCCAAATCGATGGTACTTGGTACTATGCACCAACTACCGATATTGATGGTAACCCCCGTCCAAATCCGGCGGGATCAAGACCCGATATTGGTGCATATGAAAATTCAAGAGCAACTCCGATAGATACTATCCCGCCGGCAATTCCGCAAAATCTCGTGATCACCGATTATTTACAAGCTATTTCTTTAAAATGGAACGCAAGTGTTAATGCCGATCTGTCACATTATAATATATATCGTGCAAATTTTCCTGATTTCAGCATAGATTCAATATATTTTAAGGGGAAGGTATTCGCTCCCGATACTACTTATATAGACAGTCTGATTCAGAACAATAACACATATTACTACCAGATCACCGCTGTTGATACAACCGGTAATGAATCGGACCCTTCAGATGAACTCGTTATCACAGCCATTGTCGTAGATATCCGGGACATTACCTTCCAGCAGCGCGTTGATGGGAGTGGTCTCGTGAATATTTATTATTCATTTTCCGGAAATGACACTACTCATTACGAGGTCATTCCTTACTTAAGCAATTTTAATGACGAGGCATGGGGTAAATTAACCCAGGTAAGCGGCGACGCCGGCGCTGTTTTACCCGGAGACAGTCGTCAGATAACATGGAATCTGAAATCCGAAGCGCCGAAAATATATTCAAACAACTCAACTATTAAAATAACAATAGGACTTCCATCCAAAGGAAATCAATATAACCCATTAAATGAAGCCAAAATACAAATAGATGAAAGGATAGAAAGATGAAAAAGTACTTTTACTGCGCAATTATGATCTTATTTCTTTTTTCGTCGAATCTCTTTGCCCAGGTAATCACCGAAGGTGTCTCCGCTCCCGGCATCTTAGACTCACAGATTCCCGACGTCGAGGTTGTCTATCCCAACGGCGGCGAAGTATTTCAAGTCGATGATTTAATTAACATCCAATGGACAGCTGCGGATTCCAGTTTTGGATTAAAACCGGTTTCTGTCTATTTTTCCTCTAATAACGGTACATCATTTCAGGTTATTTATTCTGATACGGTAAATACAAGTCCCATATTATGGTCAGTCCCAAATATTGCGACCCTGGAGGGATTAATTCGCATCGTTGCAGTCGATTCCTTTGGCTTGGCTGGAAATGATACATCGGACGCAGTATTCAAAATAGATGGTCCACCGGCTCAACCGGATGGTTTAGCGGCAAGCTTGACTGATCATGTGATCAATCTGTCATGGAATACCGTTGACGAAGACGATATGGACAAATACCGGATTTACCGTTCAATGAATCCTGTTGTGGAAACCAACTCTGATAATTTAATCGACTCGGTATCCGCCCCCGTTATAGTCTATGCAGATTCCAATGTAATCCACGGCGAGACTTATTACTACGTTATCACTGCTCTGGACTCTCTTGGAAATGAATCGATCGCATCTTCTGAAGTATCTGAAACAGCATATATCCTTCAAATTACGTCGGTAACTTTCCAGCAACGCAAAGACGGTTCAAAATTAGTCGATGTAGATTATGTTTTTGTCGGTAATCCGCTGGGAACCTATACAATTACCCCGTATTACAGCATTGATAGCGGAGATAACTGGCTGGAATGTTCACTGATTCTTGATGGTGACACAGGATCGAACATTGCGCCGGGAACATATTCCATGGAGTGGGATTTTGGCTCACAACTGGGTGGTATTTACCAGCGAAATGCCATGATTAAGATCATCGGCGCCGAAGACCAAATACCGGAAAAAAGCGCTGCAAGTAAAACCGGGAGTAAATAATTTTAACCTTAGAGAATAATTTAATTGGATAGAATTCGACACATAGGAACTCTTTTACTAAGCATCTTTATGCTGATATCCGAAAGCGGGGCGACTCCGATATCCGAATTAACGTCCAATCCGGGAATACTCGATGGAATCCCGCCAACGGTTCAAATTATCAGCCCCTGTGAATCGGATTCTTTTACTTATGATCTTCCATTGACGATTCAATGGTCTGCTATTGATTCATCCTTGGGCGCGACTCCGATTCAAATAGAGTTTATAAAATCAGATAATGACGTGCAAATAATCACCCCGGCTACTGAAAATGACAGCTCGTTTCAGTGGACAACACCTGATGTTCCCTCGGGACTATATACCTTATCCGTTGTAGCAATTGACAGTTTTGGAAACAATACTACAAAAACAAGCGACCCGTTTTTCATTCTTGGTTCTAATCCCGATAATTGTTGGTTTGTTTCAAAATCCGGTGATGATGTTCTTAACAACGGGACCGCAGATTTTCCTTACGCCACTATTCAAAAAGCTCTCAATGAATGCCGCGAAGGAGATTCGGTTCTCGTATCAGTAGGAACTTATTTCGAAACTATCAATACCCTTGACAAAAGTGTCTTTATCGGCAGTATCTCAGGACCTGATGAAACCATTATCGACGCCGATTTTTCCGGCAGTGATGTTGTGACTTTATATAAAAATTCCCATTTAGCCGGATTCACTATTCAAAATTCCGCCACAGGCTCCCAATATGCCGGGGTCCGAATCTCATGCGGCAGTTCGCCTGTGATTCATTCTAACAAAATTTTTGACAACGAAAACGGTATTATCATCGAGGGAAACTCAAATCCAAGCATTAGAAATAATATCATAACCGGAGGCAATACTTTAATTCTGTGCCAGGATGGCTCCGAAGTCCTGATCGAAAACAATACACTAATTGGCGGTAAAACCGGTGTCGGCATTCTCAGTCCCAATATCGTTTTTACGATCACAAATAATATTATCACAAATAATCAGGGCGCAGGCGGAATTAGTATTGAGAATATACCTGAAAACGATCCCGTCATAACGTATAACAATGTCTGGAATAATACTCCATCGAATTACAATGGCTTTAACGATTACACCGGAACAGATGGAAATATCTCAGAGGATCCGCTATTTATGAATTACACAGAACGTGATCTTCATCTTGCGTCAACCTCGCCTTCGATCGACGCCGGCGATCCGGATTCGGATTATCAAAACGAGCCGGAACCCAACGGTGATAGAATTAATATGGGGTATTACGGAAACACGGCAGAAGCCGGCTGTAATATATTGCAATTCACCGACGATATTCAAAATTCAACATACGAAGACAGCCTTTATACTCAGGCATTTGGTCTCTATAATGAAACAAATGTCAACATAACTTTAGATGTTATTCAACTGCCCTCATGGCTATTTTTGAATCAGGATAATTCAGCAATTAGTGGTATTCCGGATAATACTCATATCGGAAATTTTTCTGTATGCATTGCAGCAGAAGACAATTGCAGTCGAAAAGATACATTAGATTATCAATTGACTGTCATAAACAGTCTCCCCGTCATTACTTCGGTTCCCGTAATCACCGCCCGGGAAGAAACTAATTATAGCTATGACGTAAATTGTTCTGATGACGGACAGGGCAATATTCGATACTACCTGAACGAACCGAACTGGCTGACTATCGATTCTCTCACTGGAGAAATATCCGGCGAACCACAAAATGAGCATATCGGCAACCATCTTGTAGAAATTGAAGTTCATGATGGTAACAGCGGAATCGGAACCCAATCTTTTACACTGAATGTCGTTAATATCAATGATGCTCCGGTGCTATCCAATTTGCCCGATCAATTTATCGAAGAAGACACTTATTTAACAATCCCGATTTCAGACTGGCGGAATTATGTGATTGATATCGACAATGATTTTGAAGAGCTGCAATGGCAACTCAGCAATGGACTTCATTCAAATTCAACGGTTCATGGAGATTCTATTACAGTATCACCGGATGAAAACTGGTATGGAACCGATTCAATCGTTGTTATCGTGTCAGACAGCACTCTGTCCGATACCGGCTTTTTCCATTTGGGCGTCACGCCGGTTAATGATTATCCGGTTTGGACCCTTCCGCCGGACACCAGTATGCACTTCAAAGATTCACTTGCCATCTATTTAGTGGAATATGTTTTTGACGTCGATGATCCGGACAGTAATCTACATTTCAATATGACTACCGGATTTATACCGGAAGATTTTAGTCTTTCCATAAACCTAACCGATGATAACATTCTGAAAATAAAGCCTTATAAAAACACCGAATTAATCGACGGTCAAATTTTCCTGAGTGTTTCAGATACCGCCAATGCGCAAACACTCGATACGTTACTATTATCGGTATTCAAATATAATTTCCCCCCGGAACTTGCTCAATTACCTGACATCGTTGGACATGAAGATATACCTGTAATTATTCCCTTAGCGCAATGGCTGAATTATGCTGCGGATTTGGATGATTCGCTGCACCTTCTCACATGGTACATACCAAATACCGACCATATTTCTATAACGATAGATAATGACACGGCAATTTTTTCTCCTTTAGAGAACTGGTTCGGAATCGATACTGTTACAGTCTATATTCTTGATGAAAAAGATTCTGCCTTCGTTCAAATTACCGCCGGTTTTCATAGTGTTGCCGATACTCCTCAACTATCATTTTATGATCTCCGGTTTTGTGAAGATGAAACTTTAACGGTTCACCTGGACAATTTCGTTGAAGATGTTGATTCCCCTGATTCCATCCTGCAGTGGAATA
Organism: Fidelibacterota bacterium; assembly: GCA_023133185.1. Taxonomy (GTDB): domain Bacteria; phylum Fidelibacterota; class UBA2242; order UBA2242; family UBA2242; genus UBA9312. The sequence goes on along the minus strand of JAGLWX010000053.1, from coordinate 3,382 downwards.
TTATGTTTGAAGGACCATCGCCTGATCCGCCTGTTTCAGAATTTCACTTTTTATTTGATTCAACCTTAAGGTCTTTGCAATTCTGGGGTGATCCGGATTTCTTTATTGATTCAATCCATGTATTTTATACCGTCACCGATGATAGCGGATTAACTAACACTGCCAGTAATTTCATTTCAATTAGTCCAATCAATGATCCGCCGGTTGTTCCGGAATTCCTAAGCTGGGAGCCAAATTTATTCGAGGATACGGATTTCATTATCAGCTTCTCTGATTTTCAGGATCAGATCTCGGATGTTGATACTCCGCTCGATACGCTCAACTGCGAATTATTCCCAACCGCCAATATTTTTATCAAAAACATATCGGAACCAAATACTTATATCATGCAATGCGCACCTGATTGGTATGGAAATGACACTCTTCTGGTTCATATAAGTGATGATAGTTGTACGGTCATCTCCTTTTTACCACTATTTATTCAACCGGTCAACGATCCTCCGGTAATTACTGCTATACCCGATACGGTATTTAACGAAGACGACTCCTTGAAAATCGATCTAAAAAAATATGTATTTGATATTGATACACCGGATGATCTATTGAATTTCCGGATTGAACCGGATCCTCAACAATCGAGTCTTATCACTCATTTTGATACATCATCCCGGATAACTACAATTAAAGGCGCTCCTGACGAATTTATAGAAAACGTTCAAATAGTTTATGATGTATGGGATGATCACGATTCCCACGGTTACGATACAAATTTTGTATCTATATTGCCAGTAAATGACGCGCCGGTGTTACTGAGCTCACTCGATACAACTTACTTTGAAGACGAAAAATTAACTATTCACACCAATCATCTACTGGAATTTATCTATGATGCCGATCATCCGGATTCCCTGCTGAGTATTGCTATCACCAAAGATTCAGGAATGGTTTTTTATAAATACGATCAGCCGTCCAGCTCCCATCAATTCTGGTCGAACAAGGATATTGACAGCAGCGGATACTTTACAATTCAGGTCCAGGATCCTCTTGGAGAAACTCTTCGTCAATTTTTTACAGTTAATATTATTCCGGTAAATGATGCGCCCGTCCTGACAGGTTTTCCCGACACCAGCGCTGTTCAGGACAGCACATTTACTCTGCCGCTAAGTAATTTCTGGTATGACGTCGATAATCAATTAACCGAATTAAAGTGGACAATAAGTGCGAATAATTCCGATGTACAGATAATATCCGGCGGTGACACACTTCTTTGTAAACCGCCTGATGCCTACGTTGGTTGGGATACGGTATATGCAATGTTAACCGATACCGAAGGACTATTCGACAGGGACACTTTCCGCATCCATTTTGATGATTCCAAACCACCGAGCTTTTCGATAGGCGTTTTTCAGAATCCCATCGCAACGGAACATCTTGACATTTATTTCTTCCCGAATGAAACCATAGATTCTATTCACACACTCACAATTTCCGACGAATCTGTTGTTCCCGATTTGATTTCAACTATCCAGCCTAACCCCTATCACACACATTACAGATTACGAAGAAGCGCCGTGCAGCACATATCCATCACGGCTGCCGATACAACGGGCAATACCGGTACAAGCGAATACGATTTTAGTTCAACCTATGTCCTTAAAAAAGCAGGAGGAGCCGTCTTCAGTCCCGATTCCGCCGCATCATTTACATTAATTAAACATACTCTCAAATCCGATGCTTACATTCTCTGCCTTCCCAATACTTCCGATTCATCACTGATCGCAAAAAAACCTCAACTGAAACTCGCCAAATATGCGACCAATTTTAAAGAAATGGATTACACATTTACGGGTCCGCAAACAATATTGTCTAAAAACGGCAAGTTAAACTTCACAATTCCCGAAGAACAACCACAAAGTATAATAAGCAGACCGGGCGTCTTCAAGTGGGAAAACGGTAAGTGGAAATACCTGAAAACCTATACCGACGCCGGCAGACAACATTACTGGGTCTATACAAATGAATTCGGTCGATATATATTGCGGTTCGACGCCCCGGAAGAAGCGGAGCAGCTTCCTACTGAAATCTCCCTGGCGCAAAACTTCCCGAACCCCTTCAATTCTACGACCACCATACAGTTTGAACTGCCGGAACTGGCGGGCGGGGTTTTCGAATCCGGCGCACAATTGATCATTTACGACATTCTCGGCCGAAAAGTAATGACGCTTTTTAATAAACCGGCTGTACCCGGAAGATATGCAATCAGATGGAACGGACAGAACAGCCATGGACAGACTATCGCCAGTGGTGTGTATTTATATAGTTTGCAGTATGGTAATCATCAAAAAACCAAAAAAATGGTCCTGATAAAATGAATCGACTTACTATTATATTTGGAATTTTACTCCTCATGTTGTTCACACCACATTGTTCTTTGTATGAGGAACCCGCTCTAAACGCAGAAAGCATTATACCGCTTGCCTGGGACTATTTTGAAGAAGGTGATTATGAGTATGCTCTTCAAAAATTTGAATCCGCAGTGAACGCCGACCCTAACAATGAAAGCGCGTATCACGGACGGGCGTGGTGTCACCTGCTCCTCAGTAATGCAGCAGAATCGATCAGTGATTTTGAAACAGCAATCCAAAAAGGAAATGAGAGCCTCGATCCACCAGCAGGATTGGCAGCAGCATTCCTGGCAGTAGAGGAATACACACCCTCAATCTCAAAAGCTAATCACGTTCTCGCAAATAATCCGAATTACTATTTTGAGCATAAGCCGCTGATTAATTATCAGGATATGCATTTAATTCTCGCCATGGCATATTTTCATGAAGGCGAGCTTACAAAATCTCAGGAGCATGTTACCTTCCTTTACCAGGATCACGGACTGGATCCGGCAGATTCATCCACCTGGCAATTCGATCAACAGAGTTATGCCAGCTATCCCGAAGCATTAATGGCAGTTATCGATTATCTTGACGTTCTTTACGGAATGTAATAGATTAGCATCGATTATAAATTGATATAGGTAGAAAATGGAATCATCAGGATCGAAAACGCCACGAGCAGCCTGGCTTGTTACATATGGAGATATGGTAACATTGTTGTTGACATTTTTTATATTAATGATCGTCATTTTAAATGAAGCCGAAAACAATATCTATCGAATGCTGGATTTACTGTTATCTGAGACCGAGCAAAAACTCGACACCTATGTTTCAAACAGTCAGTTAGATAAAAATATTGACGTTCGGCGTACTACTAAAGGCGTTCAATTAACAGTCAGCGGTGAGTATTTTTTCGATGTCAATTCAGCAAATATTACACCCACCTTAATGCCGCTATTAGATCACATAGGACATACCATTCAACAATCACGCTT
>JAGLWX010000529.1 GCA_023133185.1 Fidelibacterota bacterium | reverse complement strand
ATAAAACTGTTATTCAGCAGTATATACAAAAATCCTTTCAACAAGTCATAGATGCAAATTGCAATGTGGTCTTTTTCCAGGTACGTGGAAATGCAGACGCTTTTTATAAATCCAGTTATGAACCGTGGAGCCATCTTCTATCCGGTACATTAGGCGCCGATCCGGGCTGGGATCCTCTCCAATTTGCCATAAAAACCGCTCATGATTTAGGACTCGAGCTGCATGCCTGGATCAACACATTTCCGGCGTGGCGCGGCAAATCCAACCCTGCGCCATCCACTCCCGTGCATCCATACACCGCTCATCCGGAATGGCTGATCTGTGACAGCTCCGGGAACCCGATGCCTAAATCTGATCATTATGTGTCCTTTTCTCCCGGAAATCTTAATGCTCGTCAACATATTAAAAATGTCGTCATGGAAATCACGTTCAAATATGATATCGACGGCATACACTTCGACTATATTCGCTACCCGGAAGGTTCCACCAAACACGGATATTCACATGACGCCGAAAGTCTCAAACGTTTTAAGTCCGGTAAGGGTAATCCTCTCAGGCTCGACCGGGAAGACTGGCAGCGTGAACAGGTAACTCAATTCATCGCCGGGGCGTATAACGCAATCACGGCTATCAAACCGTGGGTAAAAGTATCAGCGGCGGTAATCGGAAATTATAATATGTCCGGCTGGAGCGGATATCACAAAGTCTTCCAGGATGCCGCCCGTTGGGCAGACATCGGCAAAATTGATATGATCATACCAATGACTTATCGTTCAAGAAAAAACAGGGCGTTTCAGAAATCGATTCAACTATGGAACAGTATCCCGAATATAGATCAACCGATAGCCGCCGGACTTGGCGCGTTCAATTTGCCCTTTGACGAGGTGCTGCAGGAAATTGACGACTCCCGATCCACGGGATTAAGCGGCATCGTATTTTTTGCCGTCAGTTCTGTCGATAGCCTGGAATGGATTCGATTGAGAAATGAAAAGTTTCCCTACCCCGCCATTCCACCGGCGCTGCCCTGGAAATTCAGTGAAAAACCACCGGAACCCGAAGAATGTTTTGTCATTATCGATTCCCTGACATTAAATTTTTCCTGGATAAACAGTAAACCAAAAGATAAAGGCAATTTTATTCGTCAATTTGTCATTTACCGGTCGATCGGCGACGCCCTTGATATTTCCAATGGCGCCTCAATATTTGCGATACTTCCCGGAAATACGCAACAATATCAAACTACAATTCAACCAGAAGGCTTAAATTATCAATATTATATAACTGCTATCGATGCAGCAAATAACGAAAGCGATCCGGCGTTATTTTCCGATTCAAAGCCGGCAAACGGAGATTCTCAGTGAAAAAACATCTAATTTTATTTTTAGCATTTTTTCTATTAATATCAACTTGTTCCCAGCAAGTCGGCATACAAAAGCATGTTTTACTAAAATGAATTTTATATGAACATTATCGTAAGGTTTTACCAATACGTGACCAACGAATTTTTTTCTTCCAATTATAAAGTGGATAATGTCTTTCAAATGAAAAATAAACAATTCCTGCCTTACCCAAAATATAATCTTGCGGGACAAAGCCCCAAAATCTGCTATCATAACTATTATCCCGATTATCTCCCATCATGAAATAGTGATCCTGCTCTACTACATAATAATCTGCTTCTCTGTTATCAATATACATTTTATCTCTAGCTTTTCTTCTACAGTTGAGAG
>JAGLWX010000528.1 GCA_023133185.1 Fidelibacterota bacterium | reverse complement strand
CCAACGCCATTGTTAAAAAAACAGCCTTAAAAAAAGGCTTTGATAAGTTAATGGAGATATAAAAATGAAGAAATTAATTTTAACAATAATTTTAGTTGGGATGAGTATTGCTGGCTTTTCTCAGCAGGAAGCGAATTTTGATAAACCCAGGGGGTTTTTAGATCGTAATAAAGATGGTATTAACGACTGGTTTAGGGATGCTGACGGTGATGGAATTAACGATATAGACAATCAACTCTATCCGCACCGTTTTAGATTTGCCGATCAGGATCGGAATGGTTTGAATGATTTGTTTATTGATGAAGATGGCGATGGGGTGAACGATTTGAAAACGGATTTTGTCGATTATGATGGTGATGGCTGGAATGATAATATTCTTGATGATAACAAGGATTGGATCAATGATATTACCGGGGAAATTTATAACCGCCAAAATCTAAGGGGCGGTCGCTACGGCTTTATTCTTGAAGAAAGAGGTATTCGGGTTAAAGATTTTGTCGATAAGGATAATGACGGACATGACGACCGTTTTGATCAGGGCGGACCTGGTATGCAAAGGCGGCGAATGGATCGTTTTGTGGATCGGGATGGTGACGGGATATGTGATGACCGGGGATTCGACCGGCATCGGTTTGGCAGGAACCGGTCGGGGAGACCCAAATAGTATGAAATGGCGTTTGCAAATAACAGTTCTGTTCATTTTTTTAATTGGAATGACGGTCAATGCAGCCTCGCAATGGCTAATAGATATTACGTCATTTACGGGTTATAGCGACAATATTACGAGGATTTATAATGCCAAGGAAGATTATATCGTAATCCCTAATATCCAACTTTCCAGAATTACAGAGTCATATGAAATCTATTACTCGGGCAGCCTGACCCAATTTCATCAAAACAATCAATATAACAATGTCTTTCAGGGCGTCGGTGTTGATTTTTACCGGGATCATTCATCTGATTTCCATAGTTATTATGGGTTAAAGTATGCACTCGCAAATTATCAGGATGATTATTCATACTACTCGTATCGTCTGGGAAACGGTTATTATTATTTTAAGTATTACCCAAAGCAATGGATGCTGGTAAAAGGTGGTGTATCGCTGTATTATAAAAAGTTTATCGAGGAAGATGCCTGGAATCACTGGGAATCAATGCTCTATTTCCAGCAAAATGTATTTCTGAAAACAAAGACGACGCTGCGTTGGGGAATTGATTTATTGTATCGGGATTTCACTCCTTATGAATCAGTCGGAGAAACAGCAACGTGGCATTCTGGGAGAGGCGGACGCCGGATTTCATCGGCAGTCAGCGAATACGAACAGTTGCCGACCCTGTGGCAGGCATTATTAGTGTTTCGAATCGCCCAGTCTTTTGGAAAGCATCTTGGCGGTTTCACTGAATATGGGTATCGCTACAATCCCTCGGAAGGTAATCCCTATGAGTTGGAAATTGAGAGTTTTAGCCCGATTGATGATTATTTTGGGTACGAAGGATCCTACTGGACCGCAAATCTGAAATTCAGGTTTAATAGCGCATTCTGGTCGGCAGTGAATTATCATCACAATTA
>JAGLWX010000527.1 GCA_023133185.1 Fidelibacterota bacterium | reverse complement strand
ACGAACCGACCCGATGTACTGGATTCCGCTCTACTGCGACCGGGACGTTTTGACCGGCAAATTGTGGTCGATGTACCTGATGTAAATGGGCGGGAAGGTATTCTCAAAGTTCACACCAAAAATATTCCGTTATCTAAAGATATCAATCTTAATGTCTTAGCCAGAGGAACACCGGGACTCGTTGGCGCGGATCTGGCAAATCTCGTCAATGAAGCGGCGCTGTTAGCCGCGCGTAAGAATAAAAAATCCGTCGGTATGGAAGACTTTGAGGAAGCCAAGGATAAAGTAATGATGGGGGTCGAGCGTAAAAGCCTCCAGATTTCCGAGAAAGAACGGAATCTCACAGCGTATCATGAATCCGGACATGTATTGGTTGCAATGAACATCCCGGAAGCCGATCCGATTCACAAAGTCACCATCATTCCTCGTGGAAGAGCGCTTGGCATTACCCACCAGTTACCAATGGATGAGCGGCATAACTATTCACGTACTTATATTAATGGTCGTCTGATCATTTTACTTGGTGGACGTGCCGCCGAAAAAATAATCTTTAACGAACTAACGACCGGTGCGGGCAATGATATCGAAAACGCAACGGAATTAGCCCGTAAAATGGTATGTGAATGGGGTATGAGCGAGCGTCTTGGACCACTTACATTCGGAAAAAAGAATGAACAGATATTCTTAGGTCGGGAGATATCCCAGCACCGGGACTTCAGTGAAGATACCGCAAAAATCATCGATGAAGAGGTTCGGAATATTGTAGAAGCGGCAGAAGAACAAGCCTCAAAAGTCCTCAAAGAAAATCTCCCTTCATTAAAATTGCTTGCCGAATCGTTGCTTGAGCATGAAGTCCTTGACGGCGAAAATATAAAACGCATTTTAAAAGGCGAAAAAATTAAAAAAGTAAAGAAGAATAACTCGGCTGTAAAAAAGGTATCAAAGCCCGTTAAACGAACCCGCAAACCGGTCGGTCCCCGTACGCGTATTGCAAAGAACCCAAAAGGAGATAAAGACTCTGCTAAGACAGCTTAAGATAAATGACATTCCTCATTACATTGAGGAAATGGAGACCCTCCCGGTAGATACCGGCGGCATTACGATAATGGCGCCGAAAGGGGAATTTTATATTTTGAAAACCGATCCTATCTCCTGCCCCGCCGCCAATATTTTAAAACAACAGATGCTCTCAGCAGGCGGCGAGTGTGCAGTTGCCAGAGGCGTAACCACATGTTCGGTCGATAAAGCGCCGACAATTTTATCCGGCGCCAGGAAACATTTTCTGCAATTGATCGACAGTTTGAAATATCAAGCCTTCGGTCTCTATAAACTCCAGGAGGAATTACAAGAATTCTTTACCAAAGAACATATTCAATCGACAATTAATATCGGATCCGCTGTTTTTGATTTACGAAAAAAAACCCGTGTTATGGGAATCCTGAATGTAACCCCCGATTCCTTTTGCGATGGCGGCAGGCATCTTAAAGTTGAACAAGCGCTTTCTGCAGCATTGCAAATGATCGAAGATGGCGCCGATATTATCGATATTGGTGGAGAATCGACTCGTCCGGGCGCCAACCCGGTTGACCTTGAGACTGAATTGAACCGGGTTATTCCAGTCATTAAAGCGATCAGGAAGAATTCCGATATTCCGATTTCTATCGATACGTATAAATCCATTGTGGCGGAAGAAGCCCTAAAATCAGGAGCTGAATTAGTAAACGACATCAGCGGGCTTACATTCGATCCCGATATGGCGAAAATCATAAAACAGTACGACGCCGCCGTTGCTCTCATGCATATTAAGGGCACACCAAGAGATATGCAGAATGATCCTAAATATGCAAACCTGATCGATGAAATTATGAAATTTTTATCTGAATCAATTCAGACGGCAATTAACTCCGGTATCACGAGAAATAAAATCATGATCGATCCCGGAATCGGCTTTGGTAAGACAGTGGAAGATAATTACAAAATTTTGAAATATCTAAGCGAGTTTTTATCGTTGGGGCAGCCCATTCTGCTTGGATTATCCAGAAAATCGTTTATCGGCAAAACACTCGATCTTCCTGTTGATGAACGTCTGGAAGGCAGCCTTGCAAGTATGGCAGCCGCAATTATGAACGGCGCCGGTATTGTTCGTGTCCACGATGTAAAAGAATCCGTCCGGGCTGTGAAAGTGGTGGATTCAATCCTGGGGAAAAAATAGCATGAACCTGTTTACAATAAAATTTATTACTGTAACGATCTGGGATGTTCTGGATATCCTGATTGTATATTTGATTTTTCTAAAGTTATACCAGTTTTTCAAAGGCTCCCGTGCTTCTCAGATGATTTTCGGTCTTGCAATTATCCTGTTGCTATCATTTCTGGCGAGAATTCTCAACTTGCAAAGCCTGTCATGGATAATGGGACATTTAAAAACTGTCTGGGTAATTGCCTTTGTAATTATATTTCAGCCGGAACTGCGTCGCATCCTGATTCTAATCGGTCAGAGCCGGTTTTTAAGACGCTTTTTTGCCGAACCAAAATC
>JAGLWX010000526.1 GCA_023133185.1 Fidelibacterota bacterium | reverse complement strand
CAATTCGATCACCGACCCGATTTCAAACTCCAGATCATATGTATTCCAGACTAAGCTGTCCATCGTCTGTTGACTCATAACTAGTGCCGGACAATAATCGATTGCAGGCTGCTGCTCAATTAACTGCACGGACTCTGTGTCGCCTGGGAATAGGTAATTACCATCTACAATTGCCGGCGCCCACAAAAACCAGTTGGCATGACCGGTAGATGAATTCTGCATCATCAGTTTGGTGACCTTACCCGGCGCCAGCATTGTAAACCAATTAATACAGGTATCTCCCGCTCCCTGGTATCCCGCCAGGAAATCGTCATAACTCAAATTACTGGTCGGCGGCTGAAAATAAAACAGTGTATCCACAACGACCGTACCACTGTCACTTTGCTGAATTGATAAACGATGGTATATGGAACCGGTTTTCAGCAAAACCGATTGATCGGTTGATGATACTAATTCGACGTTTCCGGCATATACACCACTATTTATAAGGAATGCGAAAATGAAAATTACTATTTTTCGGTTCATACGAGTAAAACAACCTTTCAATTCTGTTATCATGAGGCAATATTAATCTTATTTTCCCAAAAAGCCAAATTGATTTACTAACCGTCTCTAAATACTAATTGACTACTCGAAACAGACTTGTAAGTAAACCAGCTGAATTATTCACTAAGTTTTGGTACATAAATAATTTAAACTTAAAAATATTCAATAGATAAAAACATTTACACCGATGGAAAATTCAAGCCCCCTACTCCGAAAATTATCATCTGAATGATAAGAATAATAAGCCAACGAGGGTTCCAGCGCCACGTTTTTTACCAGGAAAAAGTCAATACCGGTTCCAAAATTTAGGCTATTGCTTCGGCTGGTTGACTCATTACTACCGGTACGGTCCTTATGGTAACCATACCAATAATCGATGAATACATACGGCTTGAATGCCTTGTTAAGGTAATAATACCTAATGTGGGGTCCCAGCCCCCAATATTTCCCTACATATTCAGGTTGGTCATACATTTTTGTCCAATCGTACACAATCGTAGACCCAACAGCGAATCTGGGTAAAATAAAATAAAAGAAGTCCGGTCGAAATGTTACTGCGGTTATATTATAATTTTCGTCACCTATGTTTATATATCCGGCGTCCATGGCAACATTTCCGCCAATTCCATAAACCCCCTTATCAAGAGGAGATTCAGCCGAGATACAATGGACCTGAATTACTATCCCAAAAACAACTAATAAAACAAAACATTTTCTCATAATGGAACTCCTTTTATATACATTGATTTTCTTGCCGAAAATATCATAATTGATCTGTTATATTCTTTGAATATTTTTTCATGTGAATAAATATTTTACCAATGCAACTGATTAGTATCAATTTTGAATATTACCTTCTCGTGAATAATATCTAAAATTATTTGAAGATACTTGATCAAGAGGAGAAGAAGATGTTATTCTTGCATAGACATAAATATCATTATCCTTTGAAAATAAACGGGCGCCAAGTCTGCATGAATCTCCCGGAGCAAGTGTTATATTATTCCAAAACCGAAATGAACATTTACCTGAAGTAGTCACAGACAAAACCGGAGAAAGATTTTGAATAAAAATATCAACGTAAATCATCCAAGACGAGACTTCTTCATGATGGATAATTACTCTAGAATCTGCAAACTCAGGATAGACCAAATTTGATGGTGGTGAACCTGTGCAATTAATCGCTGTACAAGAATTATATCCCTGTGGATAATTTACAGACCATTGATAATTTGATGCGGATTCCCCATACTCTAGCCCCATATAGATATTCCCATAAGCATCAGTAACTATAAAATTATAGACGCCTGGTGCATCAACATTACCTAATTGAAACCATCCGGCACCGTCATAATAGTCTGAGTATGAATATCCAGAAGTGACCAAATTCCAGTCTTCATCATATAACTTTATAAACCATCCATTTAAACCGGTGATACCTCCAGATGGAAAACTCTCCGTACAATTATTATCTAAATTTACAGTACGTATATCATCATAGACGAATGACTCCCTGAAAATTCGACCATAAATATTAGCCAAATCAATAACAAAAAGAGGTTCAATTCCGAGAATTGAATTATTCGAATTAGATTCAATCTTTGTATCTCCTCTACTCCCCCGGTCACATCCAATTAAAGATAAAATAAATGAAACTCCCAACCGCAGCAAGCTGCGGGGTATCTTGTTTAAAATTGGAACATTTTTAATTGGGGATATAATTCTTTTTCCCTTTCACTGCCTTGCTCTTGTATGTATTTCCTGACTATAGATTCGGTGG
>JAGLWX010000525.1 GCA_023133185.1 Fidelibacterota bacterium | reverse complement strand
CCCTAAAATTACCATTACGCCAAGAAATAGTGATATCGTGAGCCAATTTGCTCGGTCTGGAAATGATTTCGGGGTTGGGTTTGTCGCCGGCGTATGTCGGCATCCCCGTATATAATTTTCGGCTAAGGTCAATAACTTTTTTCTGCATTATACTCCGTTATTGCAACATGTTTTCAATAGTATTTATCAATTCCTCAAATTCTGATTTTTTGAAGCCTATAGACTGGAAAATTATTTTTCCCTGCTTATCAATCAGATAATTCCGGGGAATATATTTTTCGGCAAATAAACTGTACACTTTTCGTTTCGGATCGGGTGCAATGGGAAATGTATACTTATTTCTGCGCTTAAATTTTTTCAGTTCTTTATTTGTATGCTCTCTACCAATTGCCAGGACGATAAAATCCTTCCCTTGAAATCGTTGCCAAATTTGTTTTTCCAGCTCAGGCATCTCTGCCATACATGGACGACACCATGTAGCAAAAAAATTTATCAACACTATATTTCCACGAAGCTGCTCAACATCAAACTGCACACCTTCAATAGAGGTCACTGAAAAAACCGGCGCCGGCTGTCTGACATTAGTCAGAGAGCCTTTATCCTCTTCAGCAAAAGCCCTGGTTATCATCAGGAGCAATACAATCAACAATAGTAATTTTTTCATTTAATCACTCTTTTAGCAAGTCGCTATTTTGCATATCCTACGGTTTGGGCTAATATTATTTTTTGTTCTTTGCGTAGTCCCATTTTCTTTGCCAGCCGTTCCCGATTAACCCATCCCCGGACAACGGTCGCCAGTCCCTCCGCCGCACAATAGAGATAGACATTCTGACTTATGAACCCGGTATCCGTTGCAGAACAAAAGTCTTTAGACTTCCGCTTGCCTCTTATTTTATCATAATCAGCTACGAAAACCAGATTTACAGCCGCTTTTTTGACAAATTTCTGTTTCCCCGTTAAGGCGCGGATATCCTCCTTTAATACCAATGTCAGAAAATGATTATCCGCATCATAGAGATACAGTCCTTTCGCCGTTGCAACATAAACATCTATTTCGCGCTCGTCGTGCGCTGTCGGGGCGGTGCGCTTGCCGCTTGCTTCCCGGTTCACACCGTTCGCCGCCCACAATAAGTCGGAGAGTTGCTGTAAGGATAATTCTTTCTCTATATATGATCGTGTGGATTTCCGATTTTGTAATGCCTGCATCAGGGTTGCGTTATTTTTAAATGCCGGTGGAAGCAACTGAATATCATAAGTAGTCTGCGAGATTAATCGCGATGATATCAGAAAGACAAAACACAAAACGGTCAGCGCCACTCTTATTGTTCGATTCATTATTCCTCCTGTGATATATTTTTTAAGACGAGTACAACTTTGACACATGTTGACGAACATCATCTATCATCTCATGCAGCCATTTTATTTGAGGCAGAAAAACATGGTGATGTCGTATGAAAACCAACCCGGTTGCAAGAAAAATTAAAACTTCGCCAATTACAAATACGGGCCAGTTAAAAAAATCCGGCTTGTAATCATATACGATTTTAAGAAATTCCTGGTTGTTTGCCAGGGTCCAGAAACTCGGGAAAAAACCTCCACGGATGATTATCGTGGAATAATTCCAGATAAAACTGGTAAAGATCAGTCCTGCGCCAATTATTAACAGCGCCCAATCGGTAGATTTCAGAGTGACGGTGTTATTTTGATCTTCCAGGATCAGCAGCAAGCCGCTCACGCAGATCATCGATACAGACACAATCAGCGGTGCAATTACCGGTCCCAGCCACGGCAAAGGAATCAGGAACAGCACGTCCCAGGTCAATAGCGAAGAGGGCCAGTTTAAGAACAATTTTATTACGATATAGTACACAATATCCCATATGGCAAAACTGTAAAAAAAATACGATAGCTTTTGAATAGTATTTTTTCCAACTAAATATGCAAGCACAAACAACATGATAATTGTTGAAAGTTCACGAATTAATTCAGCAAGGTACATCCGTGGCGCGACAGGACTAAGCGGAAATCCGAATCCCTGGGGATAGTACATTTCTCTCAAATAAATCACAACGATGGCTTCGAGAAAACCCAGCGCGATCCCAAAAACGCCTATCCAGAAGAGGTTCTTAAACAGATTTTTTGAAATGATTTTCATTGTCTTGCCCTCCGACTACCCATATCATTATAGCGCTTGTCAGATTAAAATGCAAAGCTATAAGGAATTTCCAATTTCAGTATATACTAAACCGGATTGGGAATATCAATAAATTCAACCCGCAGACCCAATTGTTCCGTTAAATATTCGCCGAGAGCAATAATCCCGAATTTTTCCGTAGCATAGTGTCCTGCGGCGACATAGTGGATCTTTTCTTCTTTCACATAGTGCAGAATAAATTCAGTCGCTTCCCCGGTAATATAAAGGTCAAGATCATTCAAGACCGCCTGTTTCACCTCTTTCTGGGCGCCGCCGCTGATGATTCCGACATTTCTAATTGTCTCGGGTCCATAAGGAAAAACCAGCGCATCCGGGTTTATTTTTTCCTTTATTCCGGAAATAAATATATCCGAAGGAATGGAATCAACCTGTCCCTTACAACCAACAAATTTGCCTTTATAATCACCAAACTGTTCCACCGATTTCAGATCCAGAGTCCGGGCGATCTGAAAATTATTACCCACTTCCGGGTGCGCATCCAATGGCAGGTGATATGCAAACAGATTAATGTCATTTTCAAGCAGAAGTTTTACGCGTCGTTTATAGCCGCCTTTATATACTGGTCGTTCAAAATCCCATATAATTCCATGATGAACAATAATGGCGTCGGCATTCATCTCAATCGCTTTTTCAAACAATTCAACCGACGCGCTGACACTCGTGACGATATGTTTCACCTCATCGCGTCCTTCAACCTGCAGACCATTGGGTCCATAGTCAGAAAAATCATCGATGCTCAAATACCGGTTTAAATAGTCGGCTAATTCTGTTCTCTGCATGT
>JAGLWX010000524.1 GCA_023133185.1 Fidelibacterota bacterium | reverse complement strand
TACCGTCGAGAATCCAAAATTTTCTCCCGACGTGTCGGGACAAGAAATTGATTTATAATGGACTAATGCTTTTTTCATCACGTCAACGGGCGCTTCTTCTCCGGTCCAGAGCGAAAAGGATCTGGCTCCCTGTTGGACCAACATTTCCAGACCATTGACCATGGTTATGCCATCCCTTTTGTTGTGAGGAAATTTATAGTTGAGGTCCACATACAACGAACCCCTTTGCATGAAAGGGGTTACGTCGTCCTGGAGATCTACAGATGTGGCGTTAATTACCATATCTGTAGTGAGGAGGGGAGAGTGGAGTTTAGAAATATTTATGGCAGTGGCGTCGAATTGCCGTGCCAGTTGGCGGGCTTTTTTAAAATTTCTATTTGCAATATAAAAGGTTTTTGGCTTGAGGGACCGTATAACGTAAGCCGCCGCCCGGGCAGCACCGCCGACGCCTATCAAAAAAATGTTTCTTTCATGTAATTCAATCTTTAAATTGCGAAGTAATGTTTCCAGTCCAAAAATATCCGTATTATAACCGATAAGGTCATCGTTGTCAAAAACAATGGTATTAACGGCGCCTGCCTCTTTTGCTTCTTCAGACAATTTTGTGAGAAAGAGCAGTAACGTTTCTTTGTGTGGGTTTGTAACGTTGACTCCCCTGCAACCGATCACCCGGAGGCTGTCTAAAACCTCTTTTATCCGGGTCGGTTTAACAGGTATCTCAAGGTAAACGCCGTTAATTTTTTTTGCCTCGAATGCCGCTTTGTGCATTCTTGGCGAAAGCGTCATATCCAGTGGATATCCGATAATACCGGTAATAATCAAAACTTACTCCTTTCCTGACAATTCCGGTTTATTTAACCATGCTCTCGATTCCAGCATGCTCTGAATAAAGGCTTCCTGCTGATTGTTCAGGACACAATCGACCATTGCCTTCATTGTATGTTCCATTCGTTCGTAGATTACTTCCTTAAACGGATTATATTTCTGGATCAGGAAGTAAAGTTCCGGGTTTTCATTGATCACGCTCGAAGCTGTGATCATCTGGGATAAAAAGGTGGTGCTGGCTATGTCTCTCAGCTCGGGATATTGAAAAGAACTGTCCGACAGAACCTTCATAAAAATAATATTGGTAATGTGAGATAATCCCAGCACATGGGAAATCGCTTTATCGTGAGAATCGAGCGCTAAATCCACGCTGCGTACCGCCGTATCCCGAAAAAAGGCTTTAGCGCGATTCAGGGCTTCAGCGCTGCCGCAGTCACAAAAACAGATCACCTTGTCGGAAAGCGTCCGCGTCTCAGGTCCGAACATTGGATGAATACTTGTAATTAACGCGCCGTTTAGCTGTGCCTTTTTGATCGATTCGACCAAATGACCTTTTATACTCGCAATGTCAAAGATCAAACCTTTAAAATCTAATGCAATAATCTGCTCTATTATATCGGGGACAACATCCAGTGAGACGGAAACAACCGCACAACTGGCGCGCTTCAGACCCGCTTCAAGCGACGCTACTGTTTGAAAATCCGACGACTCCCGGCGAGTATCAAAGATCAGCACTTCGTGTCCCTGCGTCTCGAAAAAAGATGACAGCCAGCGTCCCATTTCGCCCAATCCGCCGATAATTAGAATAGTCTCTTTGTCCCCACGATAACCGGAATAGTGCAGATGCTCTTGTTGAGTTCGGGATTCGCCGATCAGCAATTGCATTACCGATTCCACAAAATCAGGAGATAACCGAAGATCATCGGCAACGGCGCGGGCATTCTCAATCACAACTTTTTCCACCTCGTAATTCAACAGCGGCAACCCTGCACTTTTTTTCACTTTACCAATCTCGCGAGTCAAAACCAGGCGTTCACCGACAAGGCGAATAATATCACGATCCATCTGCCGAACATTCTCTCTCAATTCTTCCAGTTTCTCCATTAACGCGCTCCAAAATTCCTGTATAAAAAAAACGCGGGTCTTTTTGAGGAGCCCGCGATTTTTATTCTGTTTTGTTTGTCTTATTATTTCAGAATTGACGGACCCGACCGGTTATGCCCGGTAAAATAAAGGTTATAAATTAGCATATATTTAAGGTTCGTCTTCATCTTAGTATTAATATAGTTGCGAAAATGTTTAGTGTAAAGATTTTTTTCATTCCTTCTTCAAAAAGATTATTGTTGCTCATTTCCCATTCAACAGAAGATGTCCTGCTGGCTACAGGGGCTCCACTTTGTAGCCTGTATTCTAACCGACAGGACGAGAGAAAACGCACTGAAGGTGCATCGAGGGAGGTGTCTGCTCATCATCACCCCCATTGAATCGGGGTGCTGACCCTATCGTCGAAATAGCTCAATATGGGAGAATAGAACTCATCCCCCGTCCCCTTCTCTTTAAAAGAGAAGGGGAGAGCGCCAAAATCAACGCTTTTCGAAAAGCCGGAATGAGGGGTTGAGTTA
>JAGLWX010000523.1 GCA_023133185.1 Fidelibacterota bacterium | reverse complement strand
ATTATAACGATTCTTTCGGGATTCTTCTTCGCAACCGCCGACGCTCTTTCGAAAAAAGAAGCCCGGCGAACACCGGCAATAGTCCTGGCATGGGTCCGGGAATTTTATGCTTTGCCTTTCCTGCTTCCGCTTCTACTGTTCATCGAAATTCCGGAACTGAAGTCTGGTTTCTGGGGCGCAATTGCTTTATGCGTGGCAATAGATTTAGTAACCACCTTTTTATACATGCGGGCGATCCAGATTGCGCCGTTATCGCTAACGGTTCCCTATCTCGGTCTGTCTCCGATCTTTCTGTTAATTATCCCGACAATTGTATTGGGTGAACATCTGTCGCCCGTAGGAGTTTTCGGCGTCGTCCTAATTTCAATCGGCACCTATACTTTGCAGCTGGATCGCGCCAAATACGGTTTTTTTGAACCCTGGCTGGCAATTTTCAAAAATCGCGGTTCGCTGTATATGTCTATTGTCGCAGTTCTTTACGCGTTTACGGCAACCTACGGAAAAGTTGCCATTATAAAATCCTCGCCCCTTTTTATGACAATTGTATATTTTTCACTGCTCGCGGCAGGTTTTACAATTATACTGCTAATTTCTCAACGAGATAAGTTGAAGTCGTTATTTCAATTTCCTTTACAAAAACTTAGCATCGGTTTCGCTATGGCGCTGATGGCAATAACCCATTTCACAGCCATCGGTATGATCCAGGTGGCTTACATGATCTCGATTAAACGCCTGAGTTTATTATTCGCTATTATTTACGGCGCTCTTCTGTTCAAAGAGACCAACATAAAAGAGCGCCTGTTAGGTGGTATCATCATCATCGCAGGCGCCGCCTGTATTGTATTTGCGTAAATATATTATAGCGAAAAATTTGCGATCCGCTTCCCGTAAATTACATTCAGTCCGGCATCCTGTGCTCGTTCAATAAATCCTCTGTGAGGACGATGAGCCAGGAAAATAAACCCATGTGCATTTAGTAATTTAACGGTATTATGAACGGCTTTCATTTCAATAAAAGATTCCCTCGTTATAGGATAGGAAAAACATTGAAAAATAAAAAAATGACACCCTTTCATCATGGCGATATCAACCATTGATTCCGCCCGGAGATTTTCAGGAATTGAATCACGGTTCAAGCGAACATCCATGCGAACATCGTCATACTGACTGCGATGAACCCGCAGAAACACCAATTCTCTCAACCAGCCGCCTCCGAATAAAAAATCTGCTCCGTTATTAATGATTTCAATGTTTTTCTGACGCTCGTGATTTCCGAAGCGGAAACGCATTTTATTTTCCGCCGCTTCATAAGCGATATTAAATCGGTGGTACTGTCCTTCCATACGCCACTGAATATCATTCTTATTATCGCCCATATCATTCCATACTCTACGAATAGAATCTATAAAAGGAATTACTTCATCCAGATTATTACCGATGAAATAGGACAGTCCGCTTCGTTTTCCGATTTCCGGATCAAAACGGGTTCCCGATTCAATTTCTACTCCCTGTAAAGCCGTATATTCATTAACGGTTAACGTCAGCTGAAACGATTTTTTTTCACCTGATTGAACATTTATTAATCGCGAATTATTTATGTCGATATAGAAAACTTCTTTTCCCGCCTGTTTAAATACTTCCGCTGCTATCATCATACACAGCCGATCGCCACCGGTCGAGTTTAATACAATGTTATGATCCGGATAATCTTTAATAATCTGATTGCATTGTTCAATAAAATCTTCGACTTCGGGTTTGATCTCTCTACTCTCAAAAGAGGCAGATAATTGTCCTGTCAAAGCAGCTTCAATCTGTTTTACAATGCGTCGTTGAGCGCCGGTATGCAACCAGACAACTGCATCGGGTTTTTTCAGAATCGCTCCGAGATAAGCCGTCAACGGCGAATTGTCAACGAGGCAAACTTCCAACAATGGCATATCCAATCCCCAACTTTAAACATTTCCAATAAACGCAACATTTACACTTTTTAACTTATGCTATAGAATTTAATAATAAATTTTAATTAATCAATAACTCTGTTGATTTAATCCTCATTTAAAATTTTAGGTAACTATACCCTACTCGAAAAGGGTTTTTACATTTAACGCAAAGGCGCAGAGAGCGCAGAGAGCGCAGATCTGCCCGCCGTTTCTTTTTGGCAGGCGGGGGTTATTAAAAGAATTTTATGGAATTTGGTAGTAAATAAATTATTTTCATCCGGCAACCGCCGGATTAATAAAAATCTATAATTCTCTGCGTCCTTTGTGTCCTCTGCGTCTCTGCGTTTATATTTTTTTACCTTTTCGAATGGGGTCTAATTAAATGCCGTGATGTACCTGAATATCAACCAGAAATGACAAGCGCTGCCGATTAAAATGAACACATGGAAAATTTCATGGAATCCGAACACATTAGCCCAGGGATTCGGAAATTTCCTGGAATATATTATCGCTCCGACAGTATATGCTATTCCACCTGCAACCAGCCATAAAAGACCAGCCGTAGGAAGTTTGATTACCAATGGATACAATGCTACAAGAGCTGTCCATCCCATGAGCACATATAATAAAGCGGTCAACCCTCTGGGCAGATCACAACGTATCGTTTTCAGAACAAATCCTGCCAGCGCCATAGCCCAGATGACGCCAAACAGACTCCAGCCCCAGCCACCCCGGATAGCCACGAGACAGATTGGTGTGTAGCTGGCTGCGATAAAGAAAAATATCATCATGT
The DNA here is from genome assembly GCA_023133185.1 of Fidelibacterota bacterium. Lineage (GTDB taxonomy): Bacteria > Fidelibacterota > UBA2242 > UBA2242 > UBA2242 > UBA9312. The sequence continues at coordinate 1,197 of JAGLWX010000523.1, read as the reverse complement.
GATCTATCTTTCGAAGCGTCTTTTTCTTCGAGTCACCATCGGCAACCATATGATACACTGTGCTTGCCGTGTACATCAGCAGCATTCCACTGCCATAGATGGAAAAAGACACAATGTGCCATGGTTTGACCGGATGAGACGCTTTAATTATTAATAATACCAGCCCGGCAATTGATAACGCTGCTCCAAGCAGATGGGTAAGACTATTTACCGGGTCATTGATTTTGATCGATTTCACTATTCCTCCCGAAACATTTAGAATATTAATTATTACTTCTCGCTTCAATAGCCCAATCGCGGCAATGTAAATTGGGAAAAAATATGCGGATTTGGCGCTTTGGGTTCTCTAAATACAATTTTACTCATCCCCTGATTTTCCCTCAGGCTTTAGACGTTTTTGATTTTGACTTCGAAGGGCTATTATTTCCTTTCTTTTTTTCTTTAAAAGGTCTTCCCAGCGTTGGATACCTTTTTTCAGCAAATTTATCTTTTCAAAGAGTGTTTTAATCTCTGCCAACATCAGGTCAATTTTCTGAGATACATCTTCGGTTGAATGAGCGTCAAAATGATCGCGAATAGCCAGATAATCCCGAAACAATTCCGAAACCACTTTTATCTCTTCCAGTGAATATCCGAACAGTTGCAGATCCCGAATCAGTTCACATATAAATATATATACGGTAGAATAGAGCCTGAACCCTCCTTCGCTACGCATGTCCGGTTCAATAATCCCTTTATCTTCCCAATGTTTAATAGTACGCGGGCTGACACCTATTTGTTCGGCTAATTGCCCAACGGTAATATAATTCTGTTCATCGTTCTGTTTTTTATTTTCATTTACTTTAGTTGGCAGTCCTACTTTTTTGATAATTTTCTGGATTTCACCCAATCCATATCCAAGATCCAAAAGCTTCTTTATATGAATTATTTTCTCAACCATATCGCTGGAATATAACGGGACTTTCTCGTCGGTATAACCAACAAGTGAAACTAATTTCAGACGCTCCCAGTTGTTCAGATCGGCATCCGAAATATCAACCTTTTTAAGTAATTCGCCTTTTTCATAAATACTATTTTTCATCTCTACCTCTACGTATGTTACTAATACATTTCATCCTATCAGTGTACGTATGGGAATATATTACAATAATGCAGATAATACAATATTTTTTTATGGAAGTGCTCCGGTGGATTGCC
>JAGLWX010000522.1 GCA_023133185.1 Fidelibacterota bacterium | reverse complement strand
GCATTGATAAAATAAGATTCAGTCGGCATGAACCGCTGACCAAGACGGTTTAAGGGTATCATTTTGCCTACTCCGCCACCGATCATTTTTTGAGATTGCGCTGGTGTCCGCAATGCACCGGCGCCCAACATAAAAAAAGCGACTAACAAGATCCGAGATAATTGTTTAATCCAATATTTTATTATATTTTTACTCACTATCAATTATTCTGAGTCCCTTCTTAATATAAAAATTGAATATTTAAAAATCCGTTCCAGGCATTTTTCATGGGAAAATAACGGGCGTCCCGGCGGTTTCGGATATAATATACATAATCAGCGCCAAGAGAAAGAGAAAGAGCATCCGAAATTCGCCGGCTAACAGCCAATGAAGGCTGAATATTGAATACTAAACCCTTCCGTGAATCAGCATAATTACGAAAATCATACTTATAATCATAATCGATCGATGCAAAATACTTCCGCCATGTCTCTTCAAGAAAAAGTTGTCGCTGATACCAGGTAATTCCCATACCTGCCGATACTGACAGTCCTATATTTTCCGTTACTGAAAATTCTTTTTGAACCGCCAGCATAACAGGTTTGGTTTTCAGAGTTTGCTTTGGATTAATTTCCACATTGTAAATACTATCGTTTTCGGCAAGGTAAACCACGTAGCCGTAAATTTTTAACCAATACGCCCAATCCCAATGAACAATAGCATCCTTCTGGTCAATTGTATTATAAAGATGCTTACTTTCCAGAACAACGTAAAATCCCTTTGTTAACCTCCAGGCGGCGCCAATCTGAAATCCTTTACCGGAAATACGTGAAATACTTTGATCGAACCCATCTCCGACTGATATAGCTGCACCAACATTGATGCGCTCCAATTCGAGAGCCCTTGCCGAGTGTTGAGTTCCGACCAATACCAACAAAAAATACACAATCGAAAATGTTTTCTTGAATTCACGAAAGTACCTATTTTTCATATTTGATATGCGAATCATCGAAACTCTATCAATTAATTAAATTCTCTCTGAAATGTAATTAAATAGACCGTTGGGAAACAACCGAATGGTGAAACTCCCAGATCAAGCCGGTAATCCAACCAGCTCAGCCCCGCTCCAAAACTTAACGGGTCTTCATCGAACTTATATTTATAACCCATCCTTAGATACAAAAAATGTTCATACCGGTATTCTAAACCAAGATGTAACCGTTCAGGATTATCACTGGGATGGGACATTTCGGTGCAAAGCGTCACAGCATGGGTCGAACCGTTTATCAGGTCATAAGCCATACCCAGCCGCAGCTCTGTAGGCATTTTGAATGCATCGGCAATATACCGTGAATCGACCCCAAAATTATTGATATATCCGCCTAATCGCAGCGACCGGAACCCGGTATAATAGAGCACTCCAACATCCATCAACAGATTCTGCGAGGAATAATTATAGATCGTTTCATGGATCCAGTTCAACCGGAGTCCCCAGGCAAATTTATCGGTAAGTTGACGGGCATAAGTAATTCCTGTTGATAGGGATTGAGCGGTATAGGTGCCGGTGGCACTAACGGCATTTTCCTCAACAAGCTGAAAATCACCATAATCGACATAATTGATACTGATCCCGAAATTTCCTATTGTTTGTGTTGGAATGATTATCCCCGCACAATAATGATTAATGTCTGCCAGCCAGCGGGAGCTGGATACTCCCAGCACGCTCCCGCGCTGAAACCCCATAACTCCCGGATTGATAAAGAGAGGCATTATTCCAGGAGAGACATCAAGACTACCAACAGCCTCGCCCATTCCCATTTGCCGGGCTGTGACCGGTAACTCAAGAAAAGTGTATCCAACGGTGCCGGTTTTTCGGAGTTGTTCTCCAAAAATAAATCGTGAAAAAGCAACTATTAATAGTATTGAAAAAATAATAGACCAGTGTCGTGTCGTACAATTCATTTGATAATACTGAATTTTCCTATTTCGGTTTGTCCTTTGGTTTCCACAGATTGAGACGTGACCTGATACAGGTAAATACCGCTTTCGACAAACTGTCCCCACTCCGAAACCATATCCCAAGATACATTGCCGCTACCGCCGTCATGATTTATGGTTTTCACCAAATCACCCCGAATAGTATATATACGGATTGTGCAGGGACTGGGTATATTAACAAAAGTAATTTGATTAATATTTAGATTCCAGCCTGCTCCCTTCGAAACGACAAAGGGATTGGGTGACACTAAAATGTTTTTAAGGGTTTTAGCAGGACCATAACCAGCCTGAAAAGGTCGAGTTGTGCGATTTATATATTTTGAACTTTCCAGCGACGGAACACCGGATGGGAATGCCGACGGATTCACCGGCCACGTGGCATGACCATTATCATAAGCCGTAATTGCATAGTAATAGCCTGCGCCGTTGACTAAATTTGTATCAATAAGTGTGTAAGTATTGGTAAATCTATCAAAGAAGAGATCATCTCCTTTAACAACATCAGCGATTTTTTGCCAGGGACCGATGGGCAAATAATCGGAGCGGTAAATACGATAGCCCGCCAGATCATAGGCTTCCTCTCCGAAATAATCGGGATCAGGAATATATTCAGATACGGCAGACCAGCTGATAACGGTCCCGATCCGGTCTTCGCCGAGATAATCCAGTTCAAAACTTAGCGGTCCAGCCGGTGGATCGGGAATATTATAGTGATTCTCAAAATTCTGCTGAGCCCGCTCACTCAGATCGAACAAGAGCTGTTTTCCTTTAGCAATATCCGTACTGGCAGCGTTCGGATCAACGGCAACATCGTAGGTAACCGACCCAACCAGCTCGGCTGTAACAATGTGAATCGAATCGCCCAGCGCCAGATCCCAGGGACCTAATGAAACTAACGTCCACACTTTCGTCGAACCCCAGCGGGAATCACCCGGAGATGTAATCGCGTCTGTCGCCATAGCGGGATTTTTTATTACAGCATAGTCCAGTTCCATTATGCCTTTGTCCGTAAAAGGATGGCTTCCCTGAGTCGGATGAGAAGCAGACCAACCGTATCCGTTAATCCGATTTTCAGTGCCGCTGGAATCCGGTGATATATATAAAATTTTTAGTCCAACATAAGCCGGTGCCAGATATTCTCCCTGCCGGTCTGGTCCCCCGGCTTCCCAGTAATCGTAGGAATCATTGCCGGAGCTCTCTTTAAAGTCCGACGCATAGGCATACATCATGCGCCGATTTTGGTCCCAGAGAACCCTGGTATTTCGGGCGCCCTGATTATAATTGGGAAAAAGGATCGACCACCCTCTTGCATTAACTGCAAAACCGTACATAAACAGTATATAGGTTTTATACATTGTGGAATCACCAACATTGGTAACTGTATAATCGATGATAATATAATCCTGATCGATGTCATGCGTAACCCACTGGTGAATTTTGCGATTCACTTTGATCGGTAAGTATGCTTTTCGTGTATAGGGAAAAAGATAGTTTGGATTCCACTGGTATTCTGTTTCAATGACGACTTCTCCACTATTGGGATTTTGCTGTAAAAAATAATTATCTTTATCATCATATAAAAATTCGTGTTTTGTAGCAATGTATTTTGAGGTGGACTCGAATCCCACGGAACCGGCATAAAGGGCATAATCTTCCCTGCCCCTTACAATACCGCTGTCATTAAGAGCGCCGATCCAGAAGCCGCCTCCTACATGATGAGATGGCGGGGCGCCGATGTGTCCTGGAATCCATTCTGTGTCATATCCCGGGTAATCCATGCCGTAACCCGAACGCGACCAGTTAGCAAAAGTCGGTCCGATCTTCGAAAGATTAACTGTTTCCCAAAGGCGTCCTTCTTTTAGAAATAGAATGGGTTTTTGAGCATAAAGTACGCCCGTTACAATAAAAAATATAAAAATTGTCGTTATAAATTTGAGATTCCGCTGTTGCAATAATGGCTTATATAATTTTAAAAACCTTTTATAACGAATCTTATTCATCAGAATCCGACTCCCAGACTGAAGTAAATCTCTCGCGGAACATTGCGGTAAGTTCGAAAATAATTGAATCTGTCACCTCCCCAGGTTTTGCCGCTATTGACCCAGGCGAATAAATTATCCGACTCCACATAGGGATTAAAAGGCGTCAGCCATTTATTATCAAAAATATTCTGAATGCGACAAGATAAAGAAAAATGATATCCTGAAAATTTAAAGGTCTTTGTCAGAGATAAATTTGTTGCATATTCAATCGGATATCGTCGGTTATTGACCAGGCTGATAAACTGGTCATAACTTTCAGCAAGGGTATAAGGAATTCCACTGCGAGCCGAATAGGTCATCGAAACATTTAGATTCTGGAACGGATGTATTCCGGCAATTTCAAAACCTTCCTGAGCATTGTGCGCATATGAAACAATTGCAGAAAGTGCATGGGTTTTATCGGAACCGGAAATATTATCGTTTGCCCGCTGAATATATTTACTCATGCTATAGGGTCGGTTGGGATCATCCGGTGCCCATATTTCCGACGAACCATAAACACCATCAGAAGTTCTGGACAGTGTATATTTAAATCGATAGCGCCATTTTCCGGAAGTTCGCTTTTCAAATTCGATTTCTACGCCCTTTGTCGCACCGAAAGCGGTATTGACATAGGTAGCGGCATAGGGATCCGTGGCGCTGCGTCCGATACTACCAGTATCAAAATGTCGGCGGATATTGGTCGTTTGCCGGGTCCTGTCGTTATAATAAGCTACAATGTCAATCTTATGAGTTCCCCACAGACTATGCTGAATTCCGAATTCATAGCTGATGGTTTTCCTGAAACTTAAATTAGGATTACCGTACATAATCCATCCCTGATAGGTAGATTTGGAAAGAGTATGCCGGAAGTTCGGCATGGCATAAAAATGACCGTATTGAAGCCGGAATGCTGTTCGTTCACTGACAGGAAAAGAGAAACCAAACCGGGGAGAAATTGCCGTTCTGGTTTTGGATTTTTTCATGACCGGATTTCCCACTGCATTTGCGCCGGTACCGGGATAGAATGGATCATATTCATCAACCGGCATATCAATATTATTGTTATAGGCTTCCGCCCGGAGTCCCAGGTTGGCGATCATACCTTCATATTCCATGCGATCCTGAATATAAACAACAGTATAAATTGGCTCGGCTTCGTAGTATTCGGCAAACCCGCTGCGATAAATAAATGCATTTACGTAGGCACTTGATACCGAACTATAGTGCATTTTTCGGTAGGTTGTTTGAAAACCGGCTTTGAGTTGCTGCTGGTGAGTAAACTGATTTGTGTAATCACTCCGGAAAGCCCATATATGCGTCCGTACATCCTGGTTATAAGATGTTGCCGACGGATCCCATTGTATCCGTTTATATTCCTCAACCCAGGGTCCATAGGGCACCTCCCACTTAGTCGAAAGCGGCGACGAGTTCACTTCATAGCGTTCATAGGTATGGGACAGGATTATATCTAAATACGATTTAGGAGTAAATACGTATGTCAGGTCGAACGACTGGATCCAGGAGAATTCATCTTTGGGCGGCTCGGATACCAGCAAATACTTCTGCTTTCCGGCATGAAAGGAAACATTTCCTACCGGCGACGCCCAACGAATATCATTGGAACCGGAAAATATGCCGCTTCGTATATGCTGGAACTGGAACATAGAACGCAGATTAATCTTGCTTCCAAATTTTGAGACAGTAGTAAGGTTATAATTACCATATTCGCTGTATTGCTCATTAGTAGGCAGTCGCGTTGGTTTCATACGTTTTTCACCGGAGAGGAAAAACGTCCAGCCGGGTAATTTCCCAATCGGTCCGCCAAAACCAAACATCATACGGTAAAACGCTAATTTTCGATAATCGTAAACACCCAGTTTATTATTATCAGAAGGAGAATGAGTTTCAACCCATTTATTATAATAATAGATTCTCAAGGAATCATCATCGATATAATTATCGCTGGAAGGATTTGGGAAACTCGAATTCCGCCATGCCAGCCAGGAATCAAATTCACCCCAGTTCTGCCATTCAAAATTATCTTTGCTGTAAAGATACCGTCCAAAATGATATTTCCCGGGCGGCCGATATTCAAACCTTACATCACCATGAAATTCCCGTCCGCCTTTTTTAGTGACGATTTTGACAACGCCGGACTGAGCGTTGCCGTATTCGGCGCTGAATCCACCGGTAATCAATTCCATCTGCTTGACGCCCAGCGGATTAAAATCATATTTCCAGGATGTATTGGCACGATCACCCATATAATTCGTCCCGGGTACGCCGGTATTGGAATTACCCTGGGAAACACCATCAATCAGGAAGTTAATATCCGTGCTTCCTCCACCGCGAAGGGAATAAGACCCATTGGCATTGCGCTGGAAACTGGTGTTCAGATCGATTATATCCCGAATACCCTCCGACGGTATTTTTTTTATTTCATCGGATTCAAAACTGGAAGAACTGAAGGTCTTGTCCTTTACTACAACCGGGTTTTCAGCAGTAACAATTACTTCCTGCAAAGAAATCCCACCGATCTGCAACGGCACTTCAATAAAGGTCGTCCGATCAACATAAACTCTGACTTCTCTAACATGAGCAGTGGCATAGCCGATGTAGGTTACTATCAGATTATATTCTCCCGGATATAATCTTAAAATCGTGAAATTTCCATTTTTATCGGTGGCGCCACCTGTTTGTAATTTTGATATTACGACATTCGCACCAATCAGCGCCTCTCCCGTTTTGGCATCAATTACACGACCGGAAATTTTACCTGTAGTCTGCCCGAACGTAATCTGAAAAACCAGAATTCCAAGAAAGATTGCCAAACGAACGTGCATTGTTTTCATCATACCAATACTTATCGTAAAACCATCATTTTTCCCGTTAGGATATGTTTACCTGCTACTACTTGATAGAGATATATACCCGATGGAAGATTAGCACAATCGACTTGAAAAGAATATCGCCCGGGTCCACTATATTGCTCTATTTGCCGGGTTAAGCGCCCCGTAAGATCGTAAATACGCAATTGGACTTTGGATGAAAACTGAATTTCATACTCTATCTTAGTCGAACTGTTAAAGGGATTTGGATAATTGGGGAACAAACGAATGAAATCAGGTTTTTGGAGCTTGTCATCCCGATCGATGCCGGTACCATAAAAAATACGGCTAATCCGGATAGCATCGGCAACCACCCAGTGTTCTAAAGATTCGCCGGATTGATTATGAAGTTTTACAACAATATAACTTCCATCATCCGCCCAGATATCACCTAAAATCACAGAATTCGTTAACTGTTTTGTTTGATCTACCCGAATTGTATCGAATTCAGTTCCTTTTTTAAGAAGGTACATCGCATCCGTAGCAAAGGCGGTGGAATCCGGAAATAGAGCCATTACCCTATAATAACCGGATATAGGAACCTGATACCGCCAAAATACACGCGCCGTTCCATCGCCGCAAGGTGTTTTTACATAGTTATTTCCATAAAATTTTGCTGCGCTGCTATCCATTTGCCAGTCTCCTGATTGTACGGTAAAGAGGGGATCTTCATTATCAATAACAGCTATCTGTCCGGGAACATATCGAAATTGAAAAAACAGGGTGTCGCTTTTCGTTCCATCCCATTTCTCTAAAGACCATGCTTTCAATTGATAGTCCGTTTCAGGCACAAAGTCCGAACAATTAAGAGTAACAATTACCTGGTTTTTCATATCGCCGGAGACCGAATATATTTGGATACCAGGTTTAATTTGAAATTG
>JAGLWX010000521.1 GCA_023133185.1 Fidelibacterota bacterium | reverse complement strand
TCGTATGGTAGTGTTTTTGGCATTATTTAAAAGTATTTTTCAGTGTCTAAATCAACGACTATGATAATAAGTTTTCCAAGCCATTCCGGAAGCGATTCAAACCTTCACGCAGATTGTCCATGCTGTTCGCATAGGAAAAGCGCACATAATTTTCCATACCAAAGGCGGAACCCGGCACAATAGCAATATGAAAGTTTTCCAAGAGATAGTGACATAATTCCACCGTATTGGCGACGCCTTTTTTATTATTATGGATATAGTATGAAACGTTTGGCATGGTATAAAAAGCGCCTTTGGGCATAGAGCATTTAATATTTTTAATCCGGTTCAATTCAGCGACGAGGAAATTCCGGCGTTTTTCAAATTCTTTTCTCATTTGTTCAATACTGCCGTCTTCTTCATTCAGCGCTACAACGGCTGCTTTCTGAGTGATTGAGGTAACACAGGATGTCGTATGTCCCTGGATTCGGGCAGCGCATTTTATAATCTCACTGGGTCCTGCCGCATACCCAAGCCGCCAACCGGTCATGGCATAGGCTTTGGAAACGCCATTAATCACGATGGTATGTTCGCGGACATCATCGGATACCTGGGCAATGGAACAATGGCTTTCACCATCGTAGATCAATTTTTCATAGATTTCATCGGAAATAATAAGAATATCGTGTTTCAGACATACTCCGGCGATCTCTTTCAGTTCTTCTTTTGTATAAACAGCGCCGGTTGGGTTGTTGGGAGAATTGATGATCAGGGCTTTTGGACTTGTCAGGGAACCGATCGTTTCATCAAGTTGATCGGCTGTGATCTTAAAACCGGTGCTTTCGTCGGTTGGCAGTAAAATCGGGAATGCATCGACCATTTCAACTTGTGATGTGTAACTCACCCAGTATGGCGAGGGGATCAATACTTCATCTCTTGGGTCGCATATAGTCATCAGGATATTGATAATGGAAGCTTTGGCGCCCGGAGAAACCAGAATATCATCAGGATTGCAGGGCAGGTTATTATCGCGTTTCAATTTTGCGGTGATGGCGCTCCGGAGTTCCGGAATCCCGGCTGCCGCTGTATATCGTGTAAAATTATCATCGATAGCCTGAATCGCGGCGTTTTTGATATATTCCGGCGTATTAAAATCCGGTTCACCGACGCCGAAATTAATCACGTCGATGCCTTTGGCTTTCATGGCGCATGCCAGTGCGTTCATTGCAAGGGTTGGTGACGGCTTGATTGCTTTTGCCCTGTGTGAAATTCTGGATAACATATCAAATCTCCTGAAAATAAATTAATGTATAAGGTAACAGTTCACCGCTAAGACGCAATGACGCAGAGAATTTTTATTATTTATTACAATCCCGACTCCTTTTCTCTCAGGCATAATTTCTTTCTTTCTTCATTTAACAATTTCGTAACAGTTCACCGCTAAGATGCAATGACGCAGAGAATTTTTATTATTTATTACAATCACGACAGGTCGTGGTATTAAGATTAATTACTTCGGAATACATTGATGAACAATTCACTTTTTTACTATTTTCTTTGTGTCTCTGCCCCGACAGGTCGGGGGTAAATTATTAATGTGTAAATCACAAATTCAATTATAAAATGGTACGTGAATTCAACTACTAAGTGCA
>JAGLWX010000520.1 GCA_023133185.1 Fidelibacterota bacterium | reverse complement strand
TAAAATTACCATTACGCCCAAATTTTGGCAATTTGATCTTCAGGACGATACATTTTATCGCTTTTATGAACATTGAATGCGGTAAAAAATATCGGAAGATTTGATAATGGTGCGTTAGTCCGGTATTTTGCGGGAGAATGGACGTCGGTTTTTAATCGAAGCAGCAGATTCTCACGACGAATATTACTTCTCCAGACCTGAGCCCATGATAAAAAGAATCGCTGTTCCGGCGTGAAACCGTCAATTACTTTATCGGGCGGATTCTTTTTCATTGCCATTTGCAGGGCGTCGTATGCAATAGTTAATCCTCCCAAATCGGCAATATTTTCACCAAGAGTCAGTTTGCCATTAATTTTAAATGTATCAATTGCAGCATAATCATCAGCCTGTTCAATCAGGATTTTTACGCGCTTATTGAATTTGATTTCATCTTCTTTCATCCACCAATCATTTAAATTGCCGTCTTTATCGTATTGCCTGCCCTGATCATCAAATCCATGGGTCATTTCGTGCCCAATAAATGCTCCAATTGCGCCATAGTTGACCGGGTCATCGGCTTTAAAATTGAAAAACGGAGATTGAAGAATTGCCGCCGGGAAAACAATTTCATTCGAAGCAGGATTATAATAGGCGTTGACGGTTTGAGGCGTCATCAGCCATTCTGCCTTATCAACGGGTTTCCCGATTTTATTTTTATCACGATTGAATTTAAACGATCTTGCATTGAGAACGTTTATCACATAGGATTTGCGGTCGATTTCGATGGATGAATAGTTAATCCATTTATCAGGATAGCCGATTTTAACTGTAAATGAATTAAGTTTTTCCAAAGCTTTTTGCTTCGTTTCAGCGCTCATCCAATCCAGCTTTTTGATCCGCTCTGCATATGCATCTTTAAGATTCATGACCAGATCCAACGCCTGTTCTCTGGCTTCAGGCGGAAAATATGTTTCCACGTATATTTGCCCTACAGCTTCGCCAAGAGAATGGCTGGTTGTTTCCAATACCCGTTTCCAACGAGGTCGAAGTTCTTTAGCGCCTGTTAAAAATTTTCCATAAAAATTAAAGTTTGCATCAACAAAATCGGAGTTTAAATAACCGGCGGTTTCATTTATCAAATTCCAGCGCAAATATGTTTTCCATTTATCCACGCTTATTTGTGTAATCATTTTGTTGATTTCTTTGAAGAATTTTGGCTGCCCGATATTCAGCGTTCCTGGATTATCAAGACCAATACTCTTAAAATAACCTACCCAATTATAATTGGGTGTTAACCGCTGAAGATTCGGGAGTGACATCGGGTTATATATTGCTTTGGGATTCCGCTGTTTCACCAGGGTCATTGATACTTTAGCGAGGCGGATTTCAATATCCATAACCGTTTGAGCGTTTTGTGCGGCAATATCCGGTGAATCTCCGAGTAATTCGAACATTCGTTGAACATGTTTAATATACTCCGCACGAATCTCTTCAGACCTTGAACTTTTGTCGGTGTAATAGTCGCGATCCGGCAATCCTAAACCTCCCTGGTACAACCAACCAATATACATATCACTGTTCTTGAAATCCTGTTCGGGGAAAAAGTTGAAAAGCGGCGATATGTTATATTTATGAAAATAAGCGATAATACGCTGAACGTCTTCAATTGATTTGATTTGACTAATTATTTCAAATTCTGGTTTAAGAGAAGTTAAGCCCTCAGTTTCAATTTTAGCTTCAGCCATGCCGGTAGCATAGAAATCTCCTATTTTGCGAATATTACTATCTGTTGGTAAATCTGTTTTGTTCGCAGCTTCTTTCATGATTGTGTGGAGATCATTCAGATTCATTTCTCTTAATTCTTCAAAAGCGCCATAGCGGCTGAATTCATCAGGAATCGGATTATTTTTCATCCAGGTTCCGTTTGCAAACTGATAGAAATCGTCGCCAGGTCTTACGCTCAGATCCATATTAGCCGGATCGAGTGCTTTCTTTTGAAAGTTGGTTTTCTGACTGCATCCGGTAGCTAAGAGAAAACAGACAAGACACATTGTTAAATACTTCATTTGACATCCTTTCTTCATTGTACAAAGCTTAGAAATAAAAAAGCCGGTTGTCAACCGGCTTTTTTAGATGCTGAGGATTTTGTCATTTAATTTTAATTTCGACATTTTTCGAGATAGATTCTTTCAATTTTGGAATTGAGACATTTAAAATACCATCTTCATATTTTGCAGTTATATTGTCCTGGTCGGCATATTCCGGTAATCTGAAGGTTCTCTGAAAGGATCCAAAAATTCGTTCTGTACGATGATAATTTTCATCTTCGGTTTTCTTTCCCTTTTTCTTTTCGCCGGAAATCGAAAGCAGGTTATCTTTAATATTGATCTTTATCTCTTCTTTGTTAAGACCCGGTAATTCGGCAATGATCCGAAATTCTTTTTCTTTTTCTTCAATATCTACGGAAGGAGAAAAAGCTGCCAAAGCGGTCTCTTCTTCAGGCATGTTGATGAATGAATTGAATAACCGATCGAAATCATTTTGAAATCCCAGCATACTTCTTGGCATCCATCTTACAAGTGTCATAATAACACCTCCTTTTTTGGTTGTTATCTTTTTCATTTTCTTCAAAAACCATTGATTAAAATGACAATAGCTATGCCGGAGTCTGATAATTATAATTTTGTCATATGTGATAGAAATTTTGTCGTCAGAACAGTGCCGTCATGTCCGTTTATACTATTTTGTCATGTCTCGCTGTCAAGGTGTTTGCCGATTCGTCAATTATACATACCCGGTACTGAAGTTACACCGAAAATGGAAATCCCTTATAGCGCAATATATTGTATTTTA
>JAGLWX010000052.1 GCA_023133185.1 Fidelibacterota bacterium | reverse complement strand
GTCGAAATACGGGTTGAAGGTCATACCGATAATTGGCAGATCAGGGGCGGGAAGTATGACAGCAACTGGGAACTCAGTTCTGCACGAGCTTTGGAAGTGGTTAAATATTTGAGCGCTGTGTCCGGAATCGGTGAAGGTAACTTTTCAGCCCTCGGATATGGTGAATTCAGACCGATAGCCGATAATAATTCAGAAGAGGGGCGCTCTATAAACCGGCGGGTTGAAATATTTATTGACGCCGATATTGCCCCAATAAACGGCAATATATAGGCACTAAAAACAGCGCCATGTTTTGATTTATCTCACAAAATTTTGCTATAGATAAATAAATATATTTTTTGGAAAAACATTTTTACATATATTACACATCGTATTGTTACTTATTAAAATTTTATAAATCACCTCAGTCTTGTATAACACAGCCAACTAAAATAAATTTGGAGAGGTCTATATACTAAAATGGGATACATCGACGCTATAATATTAGGAATTGTACAGGGATTAACGGAGTTTCTGCCTATCAGCAGCTCCGGACATCTGGTCATTTTTCAACATTTACTTGGAATCAGCTCGGAAAATATTGCATTCGAAGTCATTGTTCATTTCGGAACGTTATTGAGTGTCGTTGCGGTTTACTATAATGATATCTGGAATATGATTGTCAGTTTTTTCAGCGGAGTGACACGGAAAAATATTTTTAGAACATATCAGAATGACCCCTATTTCCAGCTGAGCATTTTTGTGATAATCGGAACAATACCGGCTGTTATTGCCGGATTTTTCCTCCAGGATTTCTTTGTATCCATCTTTCATAACGTTCGCCTTGTCGGTATCATGCTGCTCGTAACCGGTGGCATCATTTTATCAACTCGTTTGATTAGACCCGTAAAAAAACAACTTAGCGTCGGCAGGTCATTTCTTATCGGCATCGCCCAATCCATCGCTATCCTGCCGGGCATTTCCCGCTCCGGTTTTACGATCAGCAGCGCTCTCTTTATGGGTGTGTCGCGGGAAAATGCCGCACGCTTTTCGTTTCTTTTGGCAGTCCCGGCGATCCTTGGAGCTACACTGCTGCATATTATTGAATTGACGTCATCTGAAATTTCCGGAACTGGTATCGGCACGCTTTTCACCGGTTTCATTTTCTCCTTTATCGTTGGGTATATTGCAATTCGCTTTTTGCTATCAATATTGAAAAGCGGGAAGTTCGGATGGTTTGCTCCGTATTGTTTTCTGGCTGGACTAATTGTGTTAATTTTTATCAAATAAGGATATCTATCATATAGGTCAAAATATGCCGTTTATTCTGGACGAACTGGAAAAAATCGAAAAAGGACAACTCGCTTCCGTTTATTTACTTTACGGAGATGATCTGTATCTCGAAGAGGAGGCCATCGGCACATTGATCGAAGTTTTCTCCAAAAACTCTAATGCGACTATTGAAAAAAAATCCTTTTACGGGACAGAAAACTCCGCTGATTCTTTCATTCAGAGTCTCTTAAATATTGGCATGTTTGCATCTCAACAGATAATTATCTATAAGGATATTACCAAATTATCTACGGGCTACCGCAAACCGCTGCTCCGGTACATTGACCACCCGGAACAAAATATTCTATTAATCCTCTCAAGTACCGGTGGGCAAAAAGGTAAGTTTTTTAATAGTATTAAAAAACACCCGTCCGTTAAAACAGTATCGATCTGGACGCCTTCCCCCAATCAATTTCCCGCTCTGATTCAACGGAAATTTAAAAAAGAGGGTTATCAGATCGATCCCGAAGCTCTGGATATGCTGGCGGTTTCAACTAATGATTCTCTGAGCCATGCATTTTCCGAAATTGAAAAAATAATTGTATATGCCGGCGACACACATGAAATTACTCCCGACAATATCCGGGCAGTCGTTGGTGGTGAGAAAAATTATCAAATGTCCGATTTTATTCATGCAGTCGCCGAGAGAGATTTATATCAGGCTATCCATATTTGCCTTGCCCTGATAGAAACAGGCGTCAAGTCGCCCTATTTCGTATCATCATTGTACTCGCTCTTTGTCAATGTCTGGGCGTATAAACAAATTCACCAGGGCGTACGGGACACATATTATCCTCTGCAAAAAAAGCGTGAACAATACGGAAACGCCTCTAAAAAATATACCGGCAGCAATTTTGGAAAGCTGTTCAATCGGTTACTGGATGTTGACCGAAAAGCGAAATCCACAAGTATAAGCACAGAAGATTTAATGATACCGTTGATATATCAAGTAATAAAGTGATAAATTTGATCGATGAAAAACAGTTATAAAATCAGTGATGAAGAGTTGATCCGCCGGTTCCAAGCCGGCGACGAAGCCGCTTTTGAAGAGATCGTTCATCGTTATAAAAATCGACTGATGAATTTTGCCTACCGATTTGTGCTGGACAGAGAAGAATCGGAAGATATCGTTCAGGATACTTTTCTGAAAGTATATCAAAACCGGTATGCTTATAAAGAAATTGCAAAATTTTCCACCTGGATATATACCATTACCGCTAACCTTGCAAAAACGATTTTAAGAAAAAGACGAAACCGCAA
>JAGLWX010000519.1 GCA_023133185.1 Fidelibacterota bacterium | reverse complement strand
GATCCGGATTCACCTGGGCATCCGCAGCTATCATCTGGTAAGGAAAAAGGAGTAAACTTCATTGCCAAACCTGACTTTTCTCACAACCAAAGACCCTGATCGCTCAGACCCGCAATCTGCAAAGAGACGGAAATTCTGGGCGCTTTTCTGGGGTACCGTGATTATTGTTATTATAGCCTTACTTTTTCCGAAAAACCGATACAGCGAATATAATTACAAGATCAACGACATAACTCGATCCGCCGTCATTGCTCCTTTTGATTATCCAATACTGAAATCCGAAACCGAATTAAGCAATAACCGTAATGATGCTCTCAAAAAGATTCACTTTGTCTTCCTGCAGGATAACGATATTCAGAAAATGGAACTGTCCAATTTGGAAATCTTTTTTAAAGATATAGAGAAAGTTCGCTCCGCTAAGAAAAAATACGAAGACTCCATAAAGTTGCTGGACCGCTACCGCTATTCCAAACGGTATGACGAGATTCTGTCGATGACCCAAACCGATTCAATCTCATATTCAAACATAGCTACTTATTTTCAGGAAAATTATCAGTTCGAAGAAAATTCAATCGTTTATACTCAGCTGATCCTCAATTCGGAAAATCAGAAAGACAATGTTAGCTTCCCCTCTAATTTCTATCCTCCGTTGCGACAGATTTTAAGCAATCTCTACGCTCAGCTTATTCTTGATATCAGTAAAGAACAAATCATCAGCGATCACATCGCCATTTCACAAAACAATGAAGAACTATTGGTAGATTACGACCAGGTACTGACACTGGAAGAAGCCTGGACAAAAGCGAAATTGACGCTGCAGGCTAAATATCCCGAACAGGATTCCAAAGTCATCAATACAGGTTACGAGATTATTGTTAAATTTTTAAAACCAAACCTGATTTATCAAAAGGAAAAAACCGAATCCCGTCAGCAGGAAGCGATCAATAAGGTTCCGATCAGTAAGGGTATTATTCTTGAAAATGAAAAGATTGTTGACGCAAACACCAAAATAACGCCGGAGATTTACCGAAAGTTGGAATCTCTATCGAAAGAAAGAGCCCGCCGGGCAAATATTCGCGGTGGCATCCGGAAAAGTCTTCCATTAATCGGCGATCCAATCATCTTCATCGGACAAATCTTATTGGTGTCGATCATTGCATCATTCTTTATTACATTTCTACTTTCGTATAGGCGCTCAATTCTCAGAGACCCAAAAATGGTCGTACTCCTGGGAATTATTTTCGTCATTCAGTCACTATTTACAGTATTTTTCGTACAAAAATTTAACATTTCCGAATTTGTAATTCCCATCACTATCGCAGCAATGATGCTGACAATACTTTTTGACAGCAAGATTGCTTTCGTCGGAGCCGCAACCATAACCATGATTGTAGGCGCTCAATTACATGGTAGCCTCAATTTTATAATTACATCAGTTTTTGTGAATTCCTTTGCTATTTATTCGGTACGCAAGCTGCGCAAACGAAGCCAGCTTTTTCAATCCATCATTTACATTCTGCTGGGTTATCTGATCGCCATCAGTGTTACCGAATTATTAAAATACTCGTCCGTTCAGGAAATGACAAACAATCTTCTATACGCAGGCATAAACGGTTTACTGTCGCCGTTTCTCACCTATGGAATCATCAGTCTGCTGGAAGGAATCTTTGGGATCACAACCGATTTGACCCTCCTGGAATTAGCCGATTTCAATCATCCGTTACTGAAATCATTATCCAAAGAAGCAACCGGAACGTTCACACACAGCGTAACTGTTGGCAATCTCACCGAAGCCGCCGCCGATGCTGTTGGTGCAAATGCTTTACAGGCTCGTGTTGGCGCCTATTATCATGACATCGGTAAAATCACCAAACCCGAATATTTTGTCGAAAATCAATCCTACAACATCAATAAACACGATAATCTTGCTCCAAACCTGAGCGCACTGATCATTATTAATCACATAAAAGAAGGTATTCGCTTAGCTAAAGAATATAAACTTCCTAAAGCAATTATAGATTTCATATCCACTCATCATGGGACTACCCGGGTTGAATATTTTTATAATAGAGCAATGAAACAGTCTGACAGCGACACGCTTATTAATGAATCCGATTTCCAATATCCCGGTCCCAAACCCCGTACCAAAGAAACCGGCGTTTTAATGATTTGTGAATCAATCGAGGCTGCTACCCGCTCTCTCGAAAAACCCACTGTAGGAAATATCGAAAAAATTATTGACCAGATAATTGAAAAACGACTTAAGGAAGGGCAACTGGATGAATGTCCGCTGACTCTTGCTGATCTCAATAAAATCAAAGGTGATATAAAATCAAATACAGGCATTATGCCGATTCTGAAAGGTCTTCACCACCTCCGTGTCGAGTATCCGGGACAGGAAAAGAAGATTCCTTCGAAACCAGCAAAAGCAAAATCCAAACAACCCGGTTCTTAATGTCACTCGTCTCCATCATTAATAATTACCCGGAATTCCAACTATTATCACCGGCAACTAAATCTATTATAGATACCGTTGCGAAGGAAGAAAATGTGTCTTTCTCTCGCGTTACTATAGTTGCAGCCGGCGATCCGATGTTAAATCGCCTGAAGAAACAATATTTCCATGATGATGTTCTCACCGACACGATCAGCTTCAATTTTAACGAGCCCGGCGAGGCAATCGAGGGTGAAATCTATATCAGCATCGACAGAATTAAAGATAATGCCCGGCGCTTTGATAACACTTTCCAGCAGGAATTGATCCTTGTTATTCTACACAGTACTCTTCATTTAATCGGCTATAATGATCAGCTCCCCGATGAAAAACAACAAATGGAGCAATTGCAACAACGCTATCTGCATCAAATACACGTCAAACGCTTGTTCAGAGTGTTGAAAAAATAAACTATGTCTGATAATTCTACGCTTTGTAATGAATTTGCCAAACTGATAGAAATCGTCAGGACTCTGCGCGGTCCCTCCGGATGTGAGTGGGATCGGGCACAGACCGCCACATCATTATCGCCTTATTTTCTGGAAGAAGCTCACGAAACTATTGAAGCCATTCATGAAAATGACCACCAAAAATTAAAAGAAGAATTGGGCGATCTGTTGTTGCATATTGTCTTTCAGTCAGAAATTGCCGAAGAGAACAAGCAATTTTGTCTTTCTGACTCCATTCGTAATATCAGTGAAAAATTAGTACGGAGACATCCTCACGTCTTTGGCGATGTAAATGTCAAAAACGTTAAAGAGATCAAACAGAACTGGGAGGAGATCAAGTTAAAAGAAGGTCGTGATTCCCTGATGGAAGGACTACCCAAAACCCTTCCCGCTCTGCTGTTAGCCCGTCGAATTCAGGAAAGAGCTGCCCAGGTCGGCTTTGACTGGGATAAAATTGATCTCGTTTGGGAAAAAGTACATGAGGAGCTGGATGAATTAAAGGACGCCTTAAAACTGTCGGATGATAAAAATATTAAACTTGAGTTTGGTGATCTTCTTTTTTCACTGGTAAATCTTTCACGTTT
>JAGLWX010000518.1 GCA_023133185.1 Fidelibacterota bacterium | reverse complement strand
GGTTCTATTGCCAGCTCTATTTATGGAACGCCCCGTTCAACTTTAGATGTGGACATGGTATCAGATTTTAAACCCGGGCAGGTACATTCTTTTGTCGAAATGCTCCAATCAGCCTATTACATTGATGAAAAGATGATATTGAATGCAATTAATACATGTTCTTCATTCAATCTCATTCACCTTGAAACAATGATTAAGGTAGATATTTTTATTATTAAAGACAGTCCGTATCAACGGGAAACTTTCCGAAGGCGAAAAAAAGATTCTTTCGATGAAGAAGAAAGTTCTGTTGAATTTAACATTGCATCTTTTGAAGATATTATTCTTAGCAAGCTTGAATGGTTTAAAGCAGGAGGAAATATATCTAAACAGCAATGGGATGATGTTTTGGGTGTATTGAAAGTCCAGAAAAATCTATTAGATATAAAATATCTAAGGCATTGGGCGGTAAAACTAAAAATTCTCGATTTATTAGAGCAGGCGTTTCGTGATGCAGAAATTTAGGGGGTGTGATAGAAATAAAGATGTCATTTATGGTGATTTATCATTATGTTATCTATGAAGTTACAATATTAAATAAGAATATATAATATGAACTATGAATAAAAGTGTATGAAGGAGTTGCGATGGAGAAATTGATTTTTGATTATTCGTCAGAAGGTAAAATTGGCGTTTCACTACCGACAAAATCTGCCGAAGAAAAGGCTATTAAGGAATATGTTCCGGAATCGTTATTACGGAAATCGGATCTTAATCTGCCGGAGGTCAGCGAACCGGAGGTTGTACGCCATTTCACGAATCTGTCAAACATGAATCATCATATCGACAAAGGATTTTATCCGTTGGGTTCGTGTACGATGAAGTACAACCCAAAAATAAATGATAAAATTGCCGGCTTACCCGGTTTTGCCAATATCCATCCGCTTCAGCCCGAAAAAACAATCCAGGGCGCTCTTGAATTAATGTATGATTTGGAAAAAATGTTGTGCGCAATCACCGGTATGCATTCCGTCACATTGCAGCCTGCCGCCGGTTCGCATGGCGAATTAACCGGCGTCATGGTAATGAAGAAATATCATGAAAGTAAAGGCGAACAGCGTAAATATATTCTGATTCCTGATTCCGCTCACGGCACGAATCCATCCAGCGCATATTCGGCAAACTTCAAAACGATCGCATTAAAATCAAATGAACGGGGCTGTATTGATATCAACGACCTGGAAGAGAAAATGACCGAAGAAGTAGCGGGTCTGATGATTACCAACCCCAATACATTGGGTCTTTTTGAAGAAGAAGTCGAACAAATTGTGGACATTGTTCACAAATATGATGGCATTGTTTACATGGACGGCGCTAATCTGAATGCTTTATTAGGGATTACCTGCCCGGGAGATATGGGATTTGATATTACCCATATCAATCTCCATAAAACATTTTCGACTCCACACGGTGGCGGAGGACCGGGAAGTGGACCGATCGCTGTCGTTGAGAAACTGTCAAAATTTCTACCGGTGCCAAGAATTTTAAAAGACGGATCGAATTTTAAACTTTCTTCTGATTATCCGGAATCAGTGGGAAAAGTACTTGGTTTATATGGAAATTTCGGTGTAATGGTCAGGGCATATGTATATATAACAATGCTGGGATTGGAAGGATTGCAGATGGTGTCCCGAAATGCTATCCTTAATGCAAATTATTTACGGGTCAAGTTAGCCGATAAATTTGAAGTCCCGTATAATCGTGTCTGTATGCATGAATTTGTCGCTTCCGGTGATAATCATCGGCAGTTGGGCATAAAAACACTTGATATTGCAAAACGCCTGTTGGATTTTGGAGTACACGCACCGACAATTTATTTCCCGCTTATTGTCAAAGAAGCCATAATGATCGAGCCAACTGAAACCGAAAACAAACAGGCTCTTGATGAGTTTATCGAGGTGATGGGAAAAATAGATAAGGAAGCCCACGAAAATCCGGAAAGGCTTCACCAGGCGCCATTTACAACTCCCGTCCGTCGATTGGAGGAATTAAAAGCAAATAAAGATCTGAATGTTTGCTGGGGAAAATAATTTTAATCAACGGAGCATAATATGAGTCGGCAGGTCATTACAACAGATAAAGCGCCAAAAGCCATCGGTCCCTACAGTCAGGCGATTGTATCCAATGGTTTTGTTTTTACGTCGGGGCAAATTCCGATTAACCCGGAAACCGGTAAAATAACCGCGACGGATATTAAATCTCAGGTGCGGCAGGATCTGTTAAATTTAGCTGCCGTACTTGAAGCTGCCGGCGCCAACCTGAAGAATGTTGTAAAACTAACCGTATTTATGGTTGATCTTTCCGACTTTTCCAAACTAAATGAAGTCTTTATGGAGTTTTTTCCAGAGAAACAACCTGCCAGATCAGCTATTCAGGTCAGCAGACTTCCTCTGGATGTACTTGTAGAGATCGAAGCCGTTGCAACCTTGGAGTGAAATCAAATGAAACGTAAATATGCCATTATAGTTAACCCGGTAGCCGGCAGAGGAAGAACTTCCAAACGACTACCGCTATTGAAAGAAATTACCGATCAGACAGGACATACGTTTGATTATTATTTTACTAAAGAGCCGCTGCATGCGAGTAGGATAGCCGATAAGATTCATCGAGAATATGACGCCGTCATTGCCTATGGTGGCGATGGAACGGCAAA
>JAGLWX010000517.1 GCA_023133185.1 Fidelibacterota bacterium | reverse complement strand
TGGCAGTTTCGAGACCGGCAATAAGCCGCAGCGTCGTACTTTTGCCACATCCGGATGGACCGACCAGAACCAGAAACTCGCCGTCATTAATCTGAAGATCCAGGTCTTCTATAACTACGTTGTTATCAAATTGTTTGGTAATGTTTTTTAATTGAATTTGCGCCATTTGTCACTCCATATGTATTCTGTTCTTTTAACTGATTTAAAAATAATCAATCGGGATATGAGTAATACGACATACTAAATCTAATTCTCCCGATGCTACGATATAAGAATTTTTATATTTTTCAATGCCGGTTGTAAAAACAACATCGGTTATATAGGTTTGATCGGCATATTCTCTCATCAGGTCTGAATTTGTTTCCAGAACAGGATGCTGATCATTCAGTTCAAGGATTTTAGTTGGGTCGTTTCTATCAAGAATTGCGTAATATGTCCGGTAACATCCGATAGGTCCGTTTTTCTCAACGCCATGGAATAGTACCAGCCACCCTTTTTCAGTTAAAATAGGCGGGCTGCCGGCTCCGAGTTTAAGTGAGATCAATGAATTTACCCGCAACCGGATAAATGGCGTATCAACCGGTTTCCAGTGTAGCAAATCCGGTGACTCTGCGATGTTTATTGATGGACCCGGCAAACAGTCACATTCGCTTCCGATCGTGAAATATACTTGTCCAAGCGGTCGGGTCAGCGCGAAATATTTTCCGTTGATTTTTTCAGGGAATAGGACCATGTCTTTATTCTGGTGATCCATAATAATTCCGAGTAACTCATAGTGTAGCCCATCGTTGGATGAATACAATGTTGTTGATTGACGTTCTGAACTGACCGAACAGGTTGTCATATAATATGTATCATCGATTTTAGTGATTCTGGCGTCTTCCACGCCGTATTCCTGATAACTCCGGGCAGGTTCGATGATTTTATCATAATAGATTTGGAGTATTTGCATTCCGTCAGGACTTAATTCAACGGGTAAAAGCCATGAAAAAGAAGTAAGTCCAAATACATTGATGTGATCATATTCCAGAAATTGGAATTTTCGCGGGTCTGTTGTATCCAATTGAAATGTCGGGTGCTTTTCAACAATATATTCTTTATCCGGTAACCATCGGATATAGCGGAATTTACCTTCTTGAATGGGTTCCTTAATTGATTCAGCAACCCGAATCATTAATAAAATATTGCCGTTAGGTAGTCGTATCATTCCCGGATTAAATGTTCCCAGAATGTAAGTGTTAAGACCTGTTTTGCAGTGGATTGGACATTTGTTCAGATCGATATCCGATGGAGAAAGGATGATTTTGTCTTTTTGTAAAACTACTTGCTGCATGATGGTCTCAAATATATAATGAAATGTTTAAGAATAAAAGAGTAGATCGAAAAAGGTTTAAATACTCCCAATTAAATTTTTTACTAACAAAGAAAAAGCTTGACAAAAAGCATATGATAAAATATATTAAAACGTTTCGATAAATCAAATGAGAATTTAATGGCTACTACAATAAAAGATATTGCGAAAAAAGCCGGCGTGTCTATTTCAACTGTTTCACTGGTTTTAAATCGCAAGGGGTATGTCGCTCCGGAAACGAAGGAGCGAATTTCATCTGTGATGAAGCAGATGAATTATAAACCGCTCCATTCAGCTCGTAAGCTGGCAACTCAAAAGACCGGAAATATCGGCTATATAATATGGGAAGGGCATTTTTCTGAAGTGGAAATGTTCTATAGCCAGATCTTTCTGGGGATGGAATATGCAGCCAGAAAAAGCGATAGTTATATTCTGTTAACTACGGTAAAAGAGGACTTTGATCCGAAAAACGATTTACCTCGATTTCTAAAATACAATGATGTTGATGGGGTGGCGCTGGCTGGCAGAGTATCTCATGCTTTGATCGAATACTTAGACAATCAACAGTTACCATTTGTCCTTATTGACTATGAATTGCCAGGTAAAAGTTTTAATTGTGTAAAGATTGACAACTATAATGGCGCTTTTCGGGCAGTAGAGAATCTTGTTCTTGCTGATAAAAAACATATCGCCTTTATTGGCGGTACCTTTTTTCATCCATCTATAAAAGAAAGGTATCGTGGCTACCGGGAAGCTTTGGAGAAATATAATTTAGCAAATGATGGTTATCTGAAAAAATACAGCTACTGTGAAAACATAGAAACTTCCCGTGCAATTGGTGAAAATGGGGCGACTAAGCTTCTTAATCGACATCCCGAAATCGATGCAATATTTTGTTGTAATGACACAACGGCTATGGGCGTTATAACCGGTATTCAAAAAATCGGAAAGAGGATACCTCAGGAAATTGCCGTAGTTGGTTTTGATGATATTCCGCCGGCTGAGTATAACATACCTAAGCTTTCGACTTTAAGAGTTCCTAAGCTAGAAATTGGGAAACAGGCATTTATGCTACTGAATGAACTGATAAATAATCCCAATATGGTGCCACAAACCCGAATGATTTCAGTCGATTTGGTAATCAGGGAGAGCAGCCATTCAGAAAGTAATGAACGGTGAAAAGTATAATGTAGAATCGATAGGATTAATAGGGATTTAATTTTTTGATTTTTAAAGACATCGACGGAAACGACTTATTTTTAATTGGGGTTAACTACTGGCCGGCATCTTCTGCTATAAATATGTGGACAGAGTGGAATCCTGAAGAGTTAATTGAAGATGTCGGGCGGATGAAACGGTTGGGTGTGAATTGTTGTCGCCCTTTTTTATATATGCCGGCATTTATGGAAAGGGAGGATCGGGTCAATCCGATCATGATGGAAAGACTTGAATTCTTTCTTAATATCTGCGAAGAAAATGAATTATATTCATTTCCCACTTTTATCGTGGGACACATGTCAGGAGAGGATTGGGATATACCATGGCGGCAAGGCGCAGATTTTATCACAGACCGGCGCATTGTTGATGCGGTAAAATTATATATTTCCACTGTGGTTAAAGGAGCCAAGAGTTTTAAATACATTTTGGGGTGGCTGCTATCTAATGAACTCCCAAATTATATTGAGCAACAATCACACGATGCAATTTCACAATGGGTTAGAGAAATTATCTCGACTATTAAAGCTATCGATCCCAATCGCCCGGTCAGTATTGGCGATGGGGGCTGGTGTCCCGAGGTAATCGGGGAGCAAAACGGTTTTCATCTTCGTAAGTTAAATCAATATCAGGATTTTGTCGGGCTGCATTATTACCCCCGCGGATTGAGTCCCTGGCGTCACGCTTATACGACAGCGTTTCGAACAAGATTGGCAAGAGAGTGGGGAAAATCAGTCATTATCGAAGAATTTGGCACTTCCACGACACTTTGTTCGGAAGAAAATCAGGCTCATTATTACCGCTCTGTTTTTTATAGCGCTTTGATTAATGGCGCGGAAGGTGCATTGATCTGGTGCCTGAACGATTTTGATTTTAAAGACAAGCGACCTTATTCGCACCATGCATACGAGGAAAGGTTCGGAGTTGTGCGTACTGATAAATCTTTGAAGCCGGCAGCGGCTGAGTTTGAAAAATTCAGGCAAGTCTGTTCCGAATTAATCGAAGGCGGCTATACGAAAGTTGAGCACTCCGCCGGTCTATTCATCCCATCCAATTATTACTATGAATATCCTTACCCGTTCGAACCGGAATTTCGACAGTGGTACGACTTTTACCTGGAAAGTTTTTCCCTATTAAAGCGGGCAAGTCTGGACGTTAAAATGGTTGTCGAACCGGCCCAGATTTTAGAGAACGATGGAAAATATTCCCATGAATTAAACTTGAATCCTGAAGAAATCCCGGTCTTGTTTGTTCCCCGTTTTAAGATTTTGACTAAGAAGATGCGCATGCAATTAGAAGAATATATCCAAAACGGCGGCATTCTCTATTGCAGTTTTGCCAATGACAGCTGGGTTTTGGATTGGCATGAACTCGCCGGTATTGAAATGGATTGTAAGTTTGGTGTGCCGGATTTTCGGGATACAGCTTCGCTTGAGGTTCAGGTAAAACAGGGTTGGGGTGAATTTAATCAAGGTGATCGATTTAACATTCCATTAGATAAAACTAATCCCGAATACGGCTATTGTGTGGTTTTAAGCACCTCCGGTAACGTCATTATGGAAGATCAATTCGGTGATCCGTTTTTGATTGAACATCAAGTTGGCAAAGGGAAGGTTTGTTTTACGTCCTACCCGGTGGAAATGTTATCATTATCGAGTCTTGACGATCGTTGGAAAACTGACTGGGCAAAAGTATATCAATCTATTTATCGAATAGCATATTCTGACGTTGAATTCAGTCTTGACGGCGACGGGCTGGAGATGGGCATGTGGAAAAGCTATGACGGTAACTTTTATAAAGTTATCGTTATTAATCATTCATGGGATGAAACATC
>JAGLWX010000516.1 GCA_023133185.1 Fidelibacterota bacterium | reverse complement strand
GCGGCTCGGGCCATTCCCGGTATGCTTTGTCGGTGGTTTTATTAACCGGCGAGATCCAGAGAGTGTTTACTCCGAGTCTGTCAAAATATCCCGCTTCGATCTGTTGAGTTATACCGGCAAAATCGCCGCCCTGGAAATTGGTGCGCCAATCTAAGTCGGGATGATTGATCGGATTGTCATTGGCGCTGTCTCCGTTCTTAAACCGGTCGATCATTAGTGAATAAATGACAGCATCCTGCCAGAGAAACGGATTCTCTGAGTTTAGCGGTTCGCCATTTTGAGTCCGGACGGTTACAACATTTCCCGGTATATCTTCATAACTCGCTATGATTCTTAGTGTTGTTAATGACGGATCGTCTGATAACGGACTAAGATCGACTACAACTTCATTATCTGCGACTTCAATAAATTCTGAGGGATAAAAGACGTTATTCTTTAATACCGTTACCTGAATATTTTCGCCCGGCTCTGATGCGTCGAGCGCCAGGCGGAGACAATGATCATTTTGATATGATAGAAAATAGAGGCGCGGGATTTGTTCTTTATTGGGAGATTTAACATGGATCAATGAATTAAAATACCCAAAGCCGTTGTCAACTTTAACCGGATTTTCGGGATCGTATATTTCCCGTTTGCCGATGACAAACTGATATTCATAAATGCCGTCATTTAGGTAAACGCTGCGTGTGTAAATTCCGTCGTTATCGTCATCAGACATTGCAGTTGAATTGCGGCTCCAGTTATTGAAATTTCCCATAACGAAAACATTCACATCTTTTTCATCGACCGCAATCTGAAACTCAACCTCGATTTTCTCTTTTACAATGACCGGCAGAATATAGCGTTCCTTATTATTCAGGAATTCGATATATGTAATTCCGGAAAAATTATCAACAGGTGTGAACAGAATTAGATTGTCTTTGAGTTTGTAGTCAACGTTGATATTTGCGTTTTGGGAAAACTTCAGTTTGTAGGATTTAGCATAAAATATATCATCGACATATACCGATGTTGTTGTTCCGGGTTCGATTGTCAGAAATTCGATAAGTTCGGCTGATTTTAATGTTTCGGAAGACGTTGAGCAGGAGCGAAGACCTGATATCCCCAAAAGAAGTAGAGTGGAAAATCCAACTGTTATTAAAATATTGATACTCTTTTTCATCAGATATCCTTTTAAAATTTGTGGCTTATAGTTTATATAGCACCATTGCGGAAATGGGTTTCAGTTCAATCTCGGTTTCGGAAACCGGTTTGATTATATCGACCCCGGCAATCGTATGATCGACAACAAGGATCCACTTGCCTGCCGGAATTGTAAAGGTTTCGGATTTGTGATTTGGATTGATCAGCACAAGAACATTTCGCCAGGAATCACCTGTATTTCCACGATTAATCCGGTAAGCGATACAGTTGACGGGAACATTATTTTTCTTTTTATTGAAAAATGAGATGTTCCGATTGATTTCCTCTGCGGAAGTCATTCTGAACATTGGATGTTCGTTGCGAAGTTGAATAAGTCCCTTATAATAGTTAAAAACATCACGGTTTTCCTGTTTGTAATCCCAGCGAATCTTATTGATCTTGTCCGGTTGATTGTAACTATTATGGGAGCCGAATTTTGTCCGCAGAAATTCCTGACCACCATGCATGAATGGAATCCCCTGTGAAGTGAATAGAATCACAGCCGCCAGTTTATCCATCGCTTTCAGTTCGGTATCGGTCAGAGCACTGTCCATTTCGGTGGAGATCACTAATTGATCCCACAGCGTCCTGCCGTCATGGCAAGCCACATAGTTGATGACTTCCGACGGAGAATCTGCAAAATCGGTAATGCTTCCGATAATTCCTTTCCGTACGGCTTTAATATTTATTCCTTTCTGAACATAGCCCGGATCGGTATTGTGCCAGGGACCTTTCAAGGCATCCCGAAAGTGATCGTTAAATACCGCAAATCCTTTGCCTCGCTGAGTGCCTTTGACAGTTGGTTTAATCGGAGTGCTGCCGGATGTCCATGGTTCGCCATAGAGAAATATATCCGGCTTGATGGCTCTGAGTTCTTTGACGATTGTTTCCATGGTTTCCATGTCGATCAATCCCATCAGATCAAAACGAAAGCCGTCAACCTTATACGTATTAATCCAATATTTCAATGATTCCACAATGAATTTTCTGACCATTGGTTGTTCGGAACGAACTTCGTTACCGCAGCCGGAGCCATTCCAGAAACTTCCGTCCGGTTTCTGTCGATAATAGAAATTCGGTGTGATTCCGTTGAAATTGTAGCGGATTTCAGGATTGCCTTCCGCCGTATGATTGTAAACGACATCCAGCACCACTTTTATCCCTTTACTATGAAGAGCATCAACTAACTGCTTGAATTCTTTCACACGGCTTGCATCGTATTGATCGCTGGCAAACCACCCATCGGGGGAATTGAAATTCACGGTCATATAGCCCCAGAAATAACTGTTAACCGCATTGTCATGCTCAAAATCCTGAATCGGCATTAGTTGGATGGTATTGATACCTAATTCAAGCAGATGATCCAGCCCGGTTTTAATATCTGTTCCCGGTAGTCGTGTATTTTCTTCAGTAAAACCCGAATAATTTCCTTTATTTATAATCCCGGAATTCTCGGCGATGGAAAAATCTCTGACATGCATTTCATAAATAACAGCTTCATTAAAAGAGAATTTCGGAGAATCAGCGATAGGCGTATCGTCCTGAAATATCAAAGCCCTGCCGTCATGGGTCGTTACGCAGGTGGCATAGGGGTCGATTACTTCATGATCCGGTCGGTAAGCGGGATCGGGACCATCTACGGAATAGGTGTAATACTTGCCAAGCAGATTGTCTTTGATCTCAACCGACCAGACGCCGGCTTCCGATTTCTTTAAGGAATATTGATCTGGTTTTCCACCTGACGCTTTTTTATACAGGTTCAGCGTTACTTTGCTCGCGCCGGGAGCAAATAGTTTGAAGGTCGTTTTTTTCGACGAATAAAACGCTCCCAGAGGAGAATCTGTATAATACTTAGGATCGGTCAGAATATCTCTCAGGAGAATCGGACCGGATTTGTACCCGTTTGCGATAATTTTACCCGGAAGATCGGCTATTCCGATTGGTTCAGGCATATCAATTTGTAGTATCATTGAAGAATCTGAATCTTCAGGCATAAGGTCTATTTTATTGAATTTCGATATGGTTTTGGTTTTCAATTCAATTGTTGGATTAAGTTGCGTCAGTGACTTTTTATGAAGTGGATTCGACAATACTACAGTTAGTCTATCCGCACCATCCAGGAATGCTTTTCTGATAAATGGTGTTGTATCCGGCTTGTTCAGATAGAGAGTTCCGTCTCCCTGTAATATCCAGATTTCATTGGGCATCGATCTGCTCCAGTAGCGGTTGGGGGCATCCTTTTTCTCCCAATTTCTGAACCTGGGGAGTATACCAATGTTGCCCTTAGGTGGATACTTTGAAACGTCCATTTGGAAAATCGATCCAAAATCGTCTTTACCAATAGAAATCAATTCAACCGATTTTTGATCAAGCCATGTCCACAAAGTCCAGTCGGTGTAGCTGTTGTCAAATCGGTGGTAGTGGATAAGTATGGTATTCATGCGGGAAGTTCCGGAATTGTTACATGTGTTTAATCCAAATAAAATCAG
>JAGLWX010000515.1 GCA_023133185.1 Fidelibacterota bacterium | reverse complement strand
TGGTCTTTGATAGCCTTGCGGTATTTACCTTTGTATTCCGGTAGTTTCAATACATTTAGGGATCGGATTGTTCGGTTTTCTTTTACGATAGTGCCCGTTAAACCTTCGCCCACATGATGCTCGGCGACATTTATGAGCTCTTTTGGAATACCGTAACCGCCTTTTAGAACAAGTGTGTTTTTATCGGTTTTCTTGCGGAGATAAATCTCGCAGGTTTCCGATCCGATCGTCTTTGCAGTATTCTCAGCCACAAATTCCAGGAGTTCACCAAGTTCGAAGAAGGACAATATCTGAGTGCCTACTTTCATAAGTAGCTCCAGATATTCGGATTTTCTGTGTTCCCGGCGCAGATATTCGGAATTATCTATTGCCATTGCCACATAGCGGGAAATCATCGTAAAGACTTCCAGATCGAAGTCTGTAAAGTTTTTATCATCTGATGCTGTCCGGATCAGACCGATAAAACGCCCCTGGTGAGACATGAGCGGAACCGCCATAAAGGATTTTGCCTTTTGGGTGTCCGATTCGGAAAATTTACCGACCCAACGCAGATTGGGATCCAGTTTTTTCAGATCATTATCGGATTTTTTATTGAGATCGCGGATAAGCAGCGGTTTCTTTTTATCAAACACCCAGCCGGTGAGTCCTTCATTGCGCCGGTAAAATATTTCATCATTAATGTCGGAAGATAACCCACTGGTTTTTACCAGGTAAACGATATCTTCTTCATCGTCATAAAGAAATATGGAGCATCCTTTCCATTTAAATATTTGCGGGATCAACTCGACGCCTTTTTCTATGATGCCATCCAGAGTACGCTCCCGGAATATTGAAATGACCTGTACAATCTGATCAACAGTTAGCGCTTCAATGTCCTTTTTCCCACTCATGATGATATAATCCTGTAAATTTTCAATAATTCTTCATCCAGCGGTTTTTTCTTTCCCCAGGTATCCGGGAGAGCGGTATATGTGACATGATTGTTTGACCAGCCGACCATAATGTCTGTTTTATTTTTAATTAAGGCATATACAGCATGGAAACCGAGACGGCTGGCAAGCAGCCGGTCAGTGGCGGTCGGGCTGCCGCCCCGCTGGGTATGTCCTAATACGCACACATGAAAATCGACGTTAAAGGTTTCTTTTAATTTGGCTGCAATTTCATATGCCGAGCCCAGTTTGTGCCCTTCAGCAACGACGATCAGGCTGCTGGTTTTTCCGGTTTTTGACCAGTTTTTAATAAGATCACCTAAGGCGTCAATTGTAGTTTCCGTTTCAGGTACCAGAATTTCCTCGGCGCCGCCGCATATTCCCGCCTCGAGGGCAATAAAACCGGCGCGTCTGCCCATTACCTCAACGAGGAAAACGCGGTCATGCGATGCCGCGGTGTCACGAATTTTGTCAATAGATTCAAGAGCGGTGTGGACCGCCGTATCGTAACCGATAGTCAGATCGGTTCCGTAAATATCATTGTCGATCGTACCCGGAATGCCAATTACGTTTATGCTGTGTTCCGTATATAATGCATGAGCGCCATGAAAACTGCCGTCACCGCCAATCACGATCAAATCGCTAATGTCCCATTCCCCTAAAACATTAGCGGCTCG
>JAGLWX010000514.1 GCA_023133185.1 Fidelibacterota bacterium | reverse complement strand
ATAAATTAAAAAACCATCTCAGAAAAAAACAAATTAGCCTAATTGTTGGAGCCAGGCAAACCGGAAAAACTACGCTTATGCAACAATTAATGAAAGAATTGAAAAAGGATCGAAATCAGATTTTCTTTCTTACTCTTGAGGATCCTGATATTTTAAAAATACTTAATGAACATCCGGCTAAGTTGTTTCTGGTAATTCCGCCTATTGATCGTACCAGACAAACGATTATTTTTATTGATGAGATTCAATATCTTGACTTTCCCTCTAATTTTTTAAAATATCACTACGACAAATACCATGATAAAATTAAATTTATTGTCAGTGGTTCATCAAGTTTTTATATAGATAGAAAATTTACGGACTCTCTGGCTGGCAGAAAACGATTATTCAAACTACCGACCTTAAGTTTTGAAGAAATGCTTATTTTTAAAGATAGAATAGAATTAACACCTTTCATAAACAAAAATATTCCACCAATCTTCAGAGATGAAATATACACTCTCTTACAGGAATATATCATTTTTGGCGGATATCCTGAAGTCATTTTGGAACCAGATATTGAAGAGAAAAAACATATATTAGCAGAAATTGCGAACTCTTACGTAAAGAAAGACGCCCTTGAATCTAATCTAAAACATCCAAATGCGTATTTGACTCTACTTCAAATATATTCCGAAAGAGTCGGCGGCATCGTCAGTTATAATAATATAGCGGGTGATTTCAGCATGAATCATCTTACGATTAATGCCTATACTGAACTGATGCAGAAATCTTTTCACATTAGTCTGATAAAGCCATTTTACCGTAAGTTGAGTAAAGAGCTGAGAAAATCACCGAAAGTCTATTTTAACGACCTCGGTTTAAGAAATCATTTTTTGCGTAATTTCAACGCCCTTTTTTTTAGAGAAGACAGGGGTAATCTATTTGAAAATTACATCTTTCGTAGATTACTAGACAAATATGACGAAATGGATATTAAATACTGGCGAACTCAAAATAAACACGAGGTAGATTTTATCATTCAAAACCAGAAAGCCTATGAAACAAAATTTTCCCAAGAACAATTTTATCCTTATAAATATCATTATTTTACAGATAAATACCCTGATATTCCCCTGAATCTGATACACTATGAAAATGCGCTGGAAACAGACTTGTAATATGCATATAAACAGTAAATAAATTATGACAGAGTAAAATTATGAAACCAATCTACTTAGATCATAACGCCAGCACACCATTGATCCCGGAAGTCATTAACGCCATGATGCCGTTCCTGAAAAACCACTACGGGAATCCTTCCAGCAGTCACTATTTCGGACAGGAAGCCAAAAAAACAATTGAGCATTCCCGGAAACAATTGGCAGCACTGCTGAACTGTTCCGCCGATGAGATTATCTTCACCAGCGGCGGCAGCGAATCAAACAATATGGCGCTCAAAGGCATCGCCAACCTATATAATTCGGGACATATCATCACCAGCGCTGTGGAACATCCCGCCATTCTGGAAGTGTGTCGATTTCTTGAGAATAATGGATATAGCGTCACCTATCTCCCGGTTGACGAATATGGTTTGGTAGATACCAAATCGCTGGTTCGCGCCATCCGCTCAGATACGATCCTTATTACGATCATGCTGGCGAATAACGAAGTTGGCACTATTCAGCCGGTCAGGGAAATTGCCCAAATAGCTCACGAACGGAATATCCTGATGCATACCGATGCAGCTCAGGCAGTGGGAAAAATCCATGTGGATGTTCAGGAATTAGAAGTCGATTTACTATCTGTTGCCGGTCATAAAATGAATGCGCCAAAAGGCATTGGCGCTCTATATATTAAAACAGGAACTAAGATAAAACCACTCATTCATGGCGCCGGACACGAGCGGGGCTTGCGACCGGGCACGGAAAATGTGCTGGAAATCGTTGGATTAGGAACCGCTGCGAAAGTTTTTCACTCGAATGAAAAAATCATTCTTGCCGAACAAAAAGCCCGAGGCAATCAATTCTGGAACGAATTGAAAGAAGCAATACCGGAAATCGAATTAAATGGTCATCCGGAACAGAAACTCCCCAACACCATTAACACCTACTTTCCGGGTATCGACGCCAATACACTTTTATCCGATCTGCCGGACATTGCCGCATCCGCCGGAGCCGCCTGTCATGCCGACAGCATGGAACCATCCCATGTTTTGAAAGCTATGGGGTTCAGTGACGAACGAATCCTGGGCAGCATCCGCTTCTCGGTGGGCAGAACCACAACAGCGCAGGATGTCAGCGCTGCCGTTAGAAAAATATCCGAAGCTTACCGCAACCTTACTGAAAATATTCTGAGAGAAGTCACATTTACCGATATTTCCGATATTCGTCTCACTCAATATACTCACGGATTGGGATGTGCATGTAAGATCCGACCGCAGCATCTAAAAGAAATCCTGAAAAAAATTCAGACTATACCTTCCGAATACACACAGGTCGGCTTTGAAACCTCCGATGATGCGGCGGTTTTTCGCTTAACCGATGATATTTCACTGGTTTCGACCGTAGATTTTTTCACACCGATCGTGGATGATCCTTATGATTTTGGGCGGATTGCCGCGGCAAATTCACTCAGCGATATCTACGCCATGGGCGGAAAACCCATTTTTGCATTAAACATTGCGGCATTCCCTGAAAAGCGACTCCCCATGAAAGTGCTGGAGCGTATTCTTGAAGGCGCCCAACAAGCCGCCCGCCAAGCAGGAGTTCCCATCCTGGGTGGTCATACTATCGAAGATAACGAACCCAAGTTCGGTCTCGCCGTTACCGGGACAGTTCATCCCGACGCAATCTGGCGCAATACCGGATCGCAGCCCGGTGACGCACTTATTCTTACCAAACCGGTCGGGACCGGCATTTTATCGACAGCATTGAAAAAGGGTCTGCTGGACGACGCAGCCCGGAATGTTATTGTCAATATTATGAGCGAGCTGAACGCCGCGGCTGCTGATATTATCAGAGAATTTCCGGTTCACGCCTGTACCGATGTTACCGGATTCGGACTGTTGGGACACCTATATGAAATGCTTACGGATGGTGATATATCCGCCCGGATTATTAGTTCGGAAGTACCGGTCATTCCCAACACAATCGAAATGGTTCGCAGAAACGTCATCCCCGGAGGCACTGACGCAAATATGAATTATCTTAAAGACCGGATCGCCTGGGATGATAAAATCAGCTCCATATTCCGGGTAATACTTTGTGACGCTCAGACTTCAGGCGGATTATTGGTTGCGACCCCGGAACCCAGCGCCGCTGAGATAGTTAAACGACTAAAAGAATCCGGAGTTACAAGCGCATCTGTTATCGGTAAAATCGAAAAAGCCGGAAAATCCAAAATATTTATTGTTCCTTAACGTAGCATGATTAGCTTTGACACTTAATTAAACTATGTATAATAGATACCGTAAACAGTATTTAAAAATCGCCAAAAAATTAACCCTGGCTGATATTCAGGCAGGCGCCGATTTTGGCGATCTCACATTGGATAACATTTTTTCCGATGGGCGGTTTAAGCAAAGTTCAAATTTCTTCATGGGTGTATTTAGTAAACAAGGATTGGAAAATGTAATCGATGCATTTGGACTAACGGAAGCATTAGCGAGATTGGGTTTGACAGATTTACATGTAGAAATCGGTACTGCTGATCCTCATACTCATCGTTTATATGTATATACAGGTATGCCTGAAGATGAAAACATAATCTGTGAAATGGTATTAAAACGGGGACAGATGCATTTTTCGGAAGATGCTTTGCCAAATTTTCCAGACAAAACGCCGAATTTTCTTCAAGTTGAGTGGCTGCTTCTCCAGAACCCTAAAAAGCATTTTGATGAACGACGTCCACAGCTTCCCGGACAATCTTATCCTGGTTTGGGAATCGGTGATCGCATGTTGCAAATCATGATCCTTCTGACACGCCGCTTGAACCTTGAAGGAATGATTAATAAACCCCGATATTATCATACTGCATTCATGTTTACAAAAGACTTTATTTTTACAAATCCCCGTAACCAGGCAATTCTGCAGGCAATAAACAGAGATTTAACATCAACATACAAGTTTCATACAGTCGCCTGGGCAGCCCATTTTGACTGTCTAATCAATCATGTCACCGGCGAAGAGCTAGTCTGGGATACCGATTATTTAATCCTGCCACTTAAGAAATATTTACTTAAATATTTCCGATCCAAAGAGTATCAG
>JAGLWX010000513.1 GCA_023133185.1 Fidelibacterota bacterium | reverse complement strand
GGTTCAAGCAATTCGATTTGTACCTCTCCGACCCGGAACATAGCCACTTTTACTTTCTGATCCGCTACTTCATCAGTTCCTAAAAATTCGAGATGGAGCACATCCCGGTAGAAGGGTATGTGATTATCTAATGATGAAACTGCAATACCGATATGGTTAATTTGGGTGATCATTTCCAGTCAATCTCCTGTAAAAATTCGCTTATTTTTTTATTCAATAATTTGTAGGGGCTGACCTTTTTTTGAAAAACCTCTTCGATCCATCTGTCGAGTTTGTCGTCTATATTCAGGAATTTATCCATGCTTTCCTTTATTTTAGTCACCGCAATATATTTAAGTTCTTTTTCAATCCGTTCTTTACGTTTGATGGCGAGTTCACCGTTTTCGACTAAGATCTGATAATAGGATTGAATTACCGAATAAGCCTCATCGATGCCTTCATTCAGCGTTGCGGATGTCATGATGACAGGATGCCGCGATCTGTTTTCGCCGCCGTTCTTTAGATTTAACACATATTCGACTTCTGTTCGTAGCCGATCGGCACCGTCAATATCTTTTTTATTA
Organism: Fidelibacterota bacterium; assembly: GCA_023133185.1. Taxonomy (GTDB): domain Bacteria; phylum Fidelibacterota; class UBA2242; order UBA2242; family UBA2242; genus UBA9312. Next base: position 1,020 of record JAGLWX010000513.1, on the reverse strand, counting down.
ATGATGAAGATATCGCCAATCTCCATGACGCCGGCTTTCAACGCCTGAATTTCATCGCCAAGACCGGGAACCAGAACCAACAGAACAATGTCCGATAATTCCATCACTTCGATTTCCGTTTGTCCGACCCCTATAGTTTCAATAATGATGTGATCGTAGCCGGCTGCGTCGAAAATTTTAATTGCATCGCCGGTTGCTCCGGCAACACCGCCAAGATGTCCCCGCGAAGCCATCGAACGAATAAAAACGCTATCGTCGGTGGCGTGTTTCTGCATTCGCAGCCGATCGCTTAAAATGGCGCCACCGGTGAAGGGTGAACTGGGATCGACGGCAATGACGGCAACTTTTTTGTTATCGTGTCGAAGTTGTTCAACCAATCGATTTAGTAATGTACTCTTTCCAGCGCCGGGCGGACCGGTGATTCCCCAGATAATACCGTGACCGCAATGGGGATGCAGCGTATCAATCAACGTTTCCTTTTTCCTGGTTTCAATTCCGTTTTCTATCAGACTGATTGCCTTGGCAATTGCCCGGATATTATGTTGGAGTACCTGCTTGACTAAATTCTGCACTAATGGTTCCGTTATTTTACCGATTCGATAAAATTAATAATATCTTTAATTGGAGTGCCCGGAGTGAAAACAGCCCGGATGCCTTTTTCTTTTAGTGTTGGAATGTCTGAATCCGGAATGACTCCACCGCCAAATACGACGATATCCGTGGCTTCTTTTTCACGGAGCATATCAACGACTTTAGGAAAGATCTCATTGTGAGCGCCGGACAGCAGACTCAGTCCGACAAAATCCACATCTTCCTGGATCGCCGTTTTAACGATGGCTTCCGGAGTTTGCCGAATTCCGGTGTAGATGACTTCATAACCGGCGTCTTTCAATGCGCGGGCAACATATTTCGCGCCGCGGTCATGACCATCGAGTCCCGGCTTTGCAATTAAAATTCGTGTTTTCTTAATCATATTCATCAATCCTATAATACAATTGATTCCTGATATTCTCCAAATTC
>JAGLWX010000512.1 GCA_023133185.1 Fidelibacterota bacterium | reverse complement strand
AAAGGAGTTCCCGACATCTATCCATCTGTAGTAAAGGTGTCTGCCGGTGCGACGGAATTTCTTGATATTGCCAAGGATGCATCCGCGAACTCTTATGTGCGCACCGCGCAGGATGAGGGATACCAGGTGGTGGTCCTCGACGCGAACGGCACGATTGACATTCGAAATGTCTGCACGCAACTCTCCGATAAAGTTCTCATTGTGATAGGAGGTGAAGATAAATCTGTCGGACAGTTCATACTCAATACCGCCGACCTGATTGTTTCAATCGGTCAGCAGGGGCGGATTAACTCTTTGAATGCGTCTGTTGCGGCTGGTATTTTCCTGTTCGCCCTGCACGCCGAACCATAACGCAGAACATATTTGTGTCTAAAAGCGATTATGTGAATTAAAAATATATGGAATTACTTCTATTAGCGGTATATTTTCAGAATATTAATAAATATGACCGAAAAACATATAACAATGATTGAAAAGGAGAAGAAGAATGGCTACGGGAACAGTAAAATGGTTTAGTGAAAAAAAAGGCTATGGCTTTATTGAAAAGGAAGGTGGTGGAGACGTTTTTGTTCATCATACAGCTATCAACATGGCTGGGTTTAAGGTACTTCATGACGGTGACAGCGTTACTTTTGAAATAGAAGAAGGTCCCAAAGGACCTACGGCAGTCAAAGTAGAAAAACTGTAAACCTTTTCTTAATTAGAATAAATCTTTGCGAAAGATCACTTTGGATAACGTGAAAGATTCTGTTATATATCGGTGACTTCCATCGGATAACTTTCGCAAAGTTTTTCCCTAAAAATATTAACCGTCGGCTTTAGCCGATACACTTACTTAGAATAAATCTTTGCGAAAGATCACTTTGGACAACGTGAAAGATTTTATTATGTATCGATGACTTCCATCAGATAACTTTCGCAAAGTTTTTTTCCGAAAATACTAACCGTCGGCTTTAGCCTGTACACTTAATCAGAATATATCTTTGCGAAAGGTCACTTTGGGCAACGTGAAAGATTCTGTTATATATCGATGACTTCCATCAGATAACTTTCGCAAAGTTTTTTCCTGAAAATGCCAACCGTCGGTTTTAGCCGATGGAATATTAAGATTAATCTTTGTTGAAATTTAATAGAATTAGTCTTATAATTAATAAAGAATAAAATAATCGAGGAATCTGTCATGGCAAAAAAAAATATTGTTTCAAAAAAGACCCGCCAGCCTTCACCAAAATTGAAATGGGTGAGCACGAAATTACTCGATGATGTTTTCACTGACGAGGTCAGTCTTTTTAAACCTCATTTTGAAGTTGACTACGAAGCGTATTTGCAAAGATTGTGGGATTCAAACCCGGCGGTTCATGAGATTTTAAAAAATGCGGACACCCTCGAAGCTGCCCGTGACGCCTTATACAGTTATCTGGAAAGAGCGGAAAGAAATGTTTTTGCAGTGGATAACGATCTTCATATTCTCGAAAAATCAACCGTACGCGAGAGTATTCGTGTTTTTAAAAGCATTATAGGTCCGATCAATGAATTTCGCACGGAGTTTTCGGCGCTTGACGGTCTTTGGAAACTTGCGCGAGATAAGAGAGACGAATTGAAGAGTAAGATATCAGTCGGTTTCATTCTGGAATTTATCAATCTTTTTCGGGGAGTAATTGGAAAATCAAATGTTTACCTCGAAAATGCACAGGTAAAAAAGGGTATTCCCGAATTTCTGAAAATGGAAGGAAGAGATGCGGCATTAGCAAGAATGGAAATTCTGGATGATATCGGTTCGAATGTCAACAAATATTTAAAAAAATATCCTTCCGGCTTGGAGGAAGAGGTCATCGGCTGGCGATTGGAAAACAAGGCTAAGATTTTACGCTATTTTAAAGGAACGGAAAATGATTGGAATAATTATCAATGGCATTTAAAAAATGTGATCAAGAATGTCAAGCCGTTATCCGAGCTAATTGATCTGACAAATGAAGAAAAGGAAGCCGTGGATAAGGCTGTAAAAAATAGAATTGCATTCGGCATTACGCCCTATTATCTAAGTTTAATGGACACCAAACTTTCAATCGGTTATGATCACGCCATTAGAGCACAGGTTATTCCTCCAAAGGAATATGTTGACAAAATGGTTGAGCATCAAGCCGACCGTAAAATTTCATTTGATTTTATGGGCGAACATGATACTTCTCCGGTTGATCTGATTACGCGACGATACCCAATAGTTTCTATTTTAAAACCTTATAATTCTTGCTCACAGATTTGTGTTTATTGCCAGCGCAACTGGGAAATTGAAAGAGTGCTGGAGCCAAGGGCACTCGCTTCAAAGGAAAAAATCGATAAGGCTCTGGCATGGTTTGATGAACATAAAAGTATCGGCGATGTGCTCATTACCGGAGGCGATCCCCTCGTGATGAAGGATGCTCAACTTAAGCGGATACTTGAGGTTCTTGCCGCTAAAAAGCAAATCTACAGGATCAGAATTGGCACCCGAACACCGGTTGTACTGCCAACGCGTTTTACATATGATTTTATAAATCTGCTTGCCCAGTTTCATCAGCCTCCGAAACTTGAAATTGCAGTTGTCACTCATTATGAGCACTCCTATGAAGTAACCCCGGAATCAATGGAAGCTGTTCAAAAATTGCGCAAAATTGGCGTCAGCGTATATAACCAGCAGGTTTATACGGTTGAAAATTCCAGGCGGTTTGAGACCGTAAAACTCAGGAGAGATTTGAAATCAATCGGAGTTGATCCGTATTATACATTTAATATGAAAGGGAAAGAGGAAACCCGCCGGTATATGGTTCCGATTGCGAGAATTTTGCAGGAGAGGAAGGAAGAAGCCAGACTTCTACCAGGGCTTGATCGAACAGATGAACCGGTCTTTAATGTACCGAAGCTTGGTAAAAATCACCTTCGTGCGGGTCAGGATCACAGGCTGGTAATGATCTTGCCGGACGGCTCGCGTGTTTATGAGTTCCATCCGTGGGAGAAGAATATTACGGCTATTCCGCCCTATAATTATGTAGATGTTCCTATATACGATTATCTTGAAGAGCTTGCTTCCCGGGGTGAAAATATCCGGGATTACAGGACGATCTGGTTCTACTATTAATTTCCTAACCTGGGCAAGCCAAAACCAAAAAATGACAACAATATTTTATAAA
>JAGLWX010000511.1 GCA_023133185.1 Fidelibacterota bacterium | reverse complement strand
TTCATCCGGTGAATGCGGATTCATGATCGTTGGTCCGAAGGATATCATGTCGATGCCCGGAATAGTTTCACCGATAATTCCGCATTCCAGTCCGGCGTGCATAGCCTTAACACCGGGTTCTTTTCCGTAAAGATCGGCGCTGGTGGTTTTCATATATTTCAAAATATTCGAATCCATATTCGGTTTCCAGCCGGGATAACCGCCGCCCTGGTGAACATTTCCGCCAGCCAGTAATCCTGTGGCTTTTACTTTATCGGAAACATCGTTTTTGGCAGTTTCAACGGAACTTCTCTGGCTGGTCAATATAACGATTTTGGCTTCTTCGGTGCGGACAATGGCGAGGCTTGTGGATGTTTCAACGAGATCGGGGATTGCCGGACTCATTGCCACAACGCCGTGAGGAAGCGCATAGAGCAAATTGAGCAGCCCGGTTTGGAATTCTCTCGTGAAAACTTTTTTCGGTTTCGGCGTTTCTTCAACGACAATTTTAATACCGGCTTCGATACCGCTGTATTCTTCGGTAAATATCTTTTCGAATTTCGTGATGAGCGTTTTAAAACCTGAAACATCTTTAGGATTTACCAGTACCGTCGCCTCGGCTTCACGGGGAATCGCGTTATGTTTACTGCCGCCGGAAAATGCGCTCAGACGGAAGTCATATTGCTCGTTGGCATTCCAAAAGACCCTGTTTAGAAGTTTGTTTGCGTTAGCCCTGCCGAGAGCTATATCGAGTCCGGAATGACCACCCTTTAATCCCGCAAGTTTTACGGTAAAAGCGGTAAAATCGGCAGGTGTATTTTCCCGGTCGATCGCTAAAGTTATTTCGGTATCTTTGCCGCCGGCGCAGCCAACATACAAAGCACCGTCTTCTTCCGAGTCACAGTTTATCAGGATAGAAGCTGTTACGAAACCGGGTTTCAGACCATTTGCGCCGGTCATACCGGTCTCTTCATCGATAGTAAAAAGGAACTCCATTGGCGGATTAACCATGTCTTTGTCAGCCATGACCGCCAGGGCTGTTGCAACGCCGATTCCGTTGTCGGCGCCGAGAGTTGTGCCGTCAGCCCGTACAAAATCACCGTCGATTTTCATGTTGATAGGATCCTTACGAAAATCGTGCTCTGTGCCGCTGTTTTTTTCGCAAACCATATCGAGATGTCCCTGGAGACATACTACAGGTTTGTTTTCGTGACCGGGAGTTGCCGGTTTAGTGACCACGACATTCCCGACTTCATCCTGTTTGTACGGAAGACCTAATTCTTGGGCAACTTTTATAATGTATTGCGCCGCTTCGGCTTCATGTTTTGACTCCCGTGGAACCTGGTTTAATTCATAAAAATAGCGCCAGAGAGTTTCCGGTTTTAATCCTTCAAATACATATTTCATTGAATGCCTCCGTTAATTATTTGTTATTACAATGTACATTTATTGTGTTAAAACCTGTTTGATTGCTATAAGCGCCGTGTCAATTTCTTCCCTGGTAATGACAAGCGGCGGTGCAATGCGGATCACATTTTCATGAGTTTCTTTGGCAAGAACTCCTCTCTCCCGAAGAGCCTCACAGAAACGTCTGGCGCCGCCGGCGTCTTTTTTCAGTACAATACCGATCCATAAGCCCTTGCCGCGGTAAAAATCGACGTAGGGACTTTCAATGACTCGTAATTTATTTATGAAGTAGTTTCCTAAATCAACGGAACGTTCAATGAGCTTTTCATCAACGATGATCTTCAGCGCCTCACGGGCAACGGCACAGGCAATCGGATTTCCGCCATACGTAGAACCGTGATCACCGGGATTAAAAACGCCGAGAACTTCTCTCGATGAGATAACGGCTGAAACCGGGTACATTCCGCCGGAAAGCGCCTTGCCGATAATGACCATATCGGGACGGATATTTTCATGTTCGAAGGCAAACATAGTACCGGTTCGGCCCAGACCGCTCTGAATTTCATCTGCTACCAGCAACACATTGTTTTGTTTGCATAATTCAGCAGATTCTCTGAGAAATCCTTCCTGCGGAATCACAACTCCGCTCTCGCCCTGGATCGGTTCCACCAAAAAGGCGACTGTGTTTTTATTAATGGCTTTTTTTAATGCGTCGATGTTGCCGTATGGAATTAAAACAAAACCGGGAGTCAACGGACCGAATCCGTCTTTATACTGAGCTTCGCTCGAGAAAGAAATGATTGTAGTCGTGCGACCGTGAAAATTTCCGTCACAAACGATAATCCCGGCTTTATCTTTTTCCACACCTTTGACTTTATAACCCCATTTTCGGGCGGCTTTGATAGCAGTCTCAACCGCTTCGGCACCGGAATTCATGGGTAACATCATTTCGTAGCCGGTCAGATCGCAGATTTCTTTTGCCAAAAAGGGCAGTTGATCGTTTCTAAAAGCCCTGGAAGTGAGAGCAAGTCGCGCAGCCTGTTCCTGAATGACTTTTACAAGCCGGGGGTGACAATGTCCCTGGTTGACCGCCGAATATGCCGCCAGAAAATCCATATATTTTTTGCCCTCAACGTCTTCCACCCAGACACCCGAACCTTTTGTCAGGACGACATCAAGGGGTTTGTAATTATGGGCGCCGTATTGATCTTCAAGAGCAATGCATTCTTTGCTTGTTGCCATTTCGCCTACCTCATCCTTTTATCGTTAGCGTTATGTTCATAAAATCGTTCGGAATTTAATTAATAATTGCGGATTCACCACATCTTTTATTTAATAATTTAAGTTGTTTCTGGTGTGAATTCCTGGAGTTGATCTAAGTTGCAGTTTATTTCATTAACTGAAGTTACCCCGAAATTTTA
>JAGLWX010000510.1 GCA_023133185.1 Fidelibacterota bacterium | reverse complement strand
AACGGCGTTCATATCGATAACCTGGAAACCAAAGACGAACGTGAATTGGTTCCCGGTATCTGTTTTTCCATTGAACCTGGTATTTATCTGCCTGGAGAGATGGCGGTTCGATCGGAGATAAATGTCTTTATCACTGAAGATCGTGAAGTTGTTGTCGCCGGTGCGGAGCAGGAAGAACTTATTCTTCTTTAAACTGAGATTTGGATGGCATTTCCGTTCCAAAGCAACAAAGTTTCAACAGGACAATAAGGGATAACCCCATGAGAAGCAGATATAAATTTGGTGACAGTAAAAATCAGAGATTATCATCGTATGTCTTTCTTGTTCTCTTCGGAATCTGTTGTGTAGTAATATCATGTAGCAGAGTGTATAGATATAGTCCTCCTATGGACGAAGAGATAAACACCGGTCACTTCATTATCTTTTTTAATGAATTTACATCTATAGAAGCGGCAGATTCGGCGTTGCTTAAACCGACCTCGATCTCAATTGAAATTATACAGGAAGGTAAAAACATTATTACCGATGAAATTGATGCGAATAACTGGAGCTTGTATCCTGTACCGGAGGGAGTTTATTTAGTCAATCTTGAGATCAACTTTTCAGGTCAACCGATAACGGTTAAACGAACCTGTACATCAAAAGTGGAAATGGTCAATTGCCTGAATATTGATTTCTGGCAGGTTGAACCGGTAAAGTTAAAAGCGGATGTTCAAGTCAAACGGGCATTGTTTACCGGTAAAACAGCCGGATATATTCTGAATTCCAAACGGGAAGAAAAGCCGCTGAAATTTGAGACGCTTCTTAAAATGGAAAGTAAACCATAGGTCGATGGTTAAAAAGTGATTGAATATATTTAATTGGATATAAGTGTAAAAAATAAACAGTACTCCAAAATTACTTGAATTATAGCATATTAAAACGAAGTACATAACAAAATAGGCAGCACTTTTCCCTGCTCGTTCCCAAGCTGGGGCTTGGGAACGAGGCAAACGCACCTTGAAAAGGTGAAAAAAACACTTCTGACTTACATAGATAATTCAATTTCACCTTTTCAAGGTATTCGTCACATCGATACATAAATTTCACCTTTTCAAGACAGGAATCTGGTTCGCCATTCCTTGTCGTCAAGCCTCAGCCCCTCTCTTGTTCCCAAGCCTATCTGTCATTCCCTCAAGGAGGTCTCTTGTGAGATGAGGGAAGTATGACGGAAGAATTCCCGAAGTCCAATGCGTGTGAAAGGGAAAGGGAGCAGAAAGTAATTAGAAATTTGCAATTTGATATTTGAAATTCGTCCCGTTCTGTTTTACCGATTCAATGATTGAAATTGTATCGATCAATGATTTTGAATGGATCAGCTGATTTCGTATGTTCGCTGCATTGGAGAATCCCCGGACATACCAGCGATAGAATTTCTTCATAATCCGGTTGATATGGCTGTCATCATAGTATTTACTTTCGAGTTCGATATGGCGGAGAAGCATATTGAGCCGGTCTGATAGATCTGGAATGTAATAAGAGGTATTTCCTGATAACAGTGTGCTTGTTTGCCGGAAGATCCATGGATTTCCGAATGATCCTCTGCCGATCATTACGGCGTCACAACCTGTAAAGTCGAACATCCGGATTGCATCTTCCGCTATTTTAATGTCTCCATTGCCGATTACCGGAATTTTCAGCGCTTGTTTTATTTCCTTGATAATTTGCCAGTCAGCGTGATTTTTATATCCGTCGGATGCAGTTCGCGGATGGATGGTCAGCGCCTGTATTCCCGCTGATTCCAAAATATCTGCGGCTTTTAGGGCAACGATCGACTGATGATTCCAGCCTGACCGGATTTTGGCTGTTACCGGTGTTTTAACTGCTTTAACGACTTTTCGGGCAATTTCCGCCAGTAAGTCAAGGTCTTTCAGAAGAGCGGCGCCGGCATTTTTTTTGACGACTTTTCTGACGGAACATCCGAAGTTAAGATCAATGATATCGGGCTTGAAATGTTCTTCGATATATCTCGCGGCTTCAGCCATGGAATCGGGATTGTGCCCGAACAATTGAATCCCGACCGGTCGTTCGGATGACAAAAACTGTAAATAATCGAAGCTCTTTTCAGAGCCTCTGATAATGCCTTCTGAACTCACAAATTCGGTATAAACTACACCCGCTCCTTTTTCTTTACATAGCTGCCTGAATGGTGAATCGGCGTAGCCTGCCATGGGCGCCAGGAATACGGGGGTTGAAATTTGTATATCTCCAATTTTCATACAATAAATTTAATTAAGATTTATCTGAACAACCAGTGCCAAAGATATTTTAAATATTCATTCAAATTGGTCTCAAAAAGAATTGACATTCTAAAGAATAATACCCAAATTCCACGGGTTTTTT
>JAGLWX010000051.1 GCA_023133185.1 Fidelibacterota bacterium | reverse complement strand
ATTGAGGGAAAATTCAATGAACAAACAATTCAGAAAGCGATTTTAAAATTACCGGAACATTTTCGCACTGCAATCATTTTAAGGGATATTCAGGAACTTTCTTATGAGGAAATCAGTAATATTATCAATGCGCCGTTGGGCACCGTGAAATCAAGAATAAACCGAGCACGTTTGAGATTGCAAGAAGAGTTAATAGACTTGAGAGGAATATAAGCAAGAATTTGATACCAGAGAGGTTTTATGATAAGTTGCTACCAATTTAAAACTATCATATCACAATATATCGATCAGGACATTTCCTTTCAAAAACGCAAATCTTTTGAAGAACATATGGACAATTGTTCGGGTTGTAAAGCCCTGTATCGGTCGATTGCTAATACAAAATCCTGCATGAATAGTTTTCAGGAAATCACTGTTAGCGACAACTTTTTAGTAAACCTTCAAAATAAAATTCTTGCAGAACGAAATGCCCGTATCAAAGCCGGCATTTCAAAAGGGTTTTCATTAAATCGTATCCCATCGTTCGCATATGGATTTGCAGCAGCGCTAATCGCTGTAGTGATCGGCTTTTACCTGATTGAATTCCAGCCTGGGTCTCAATCCCCGCAAATACCTCCGCAAATTGTACAGGAAAAAATTCTAACAAATCCATCTTTACCAAAACACAACAAACCAATAGCGCCACGAACAAGTCAGCAACAATTAGCAAATTCAGAAAGTATAATTGATTCCTTAATCGACCCTGATATGCAAAACGCTCAAACAAACCCGGATTTTCAAAATAAAATAAAAACTGTGAACAAAGAATATTAATTTCTTTTTTTTAAATTATTTCATATTGATTTTACATACTGTTAATAGTATTTTTACTTGATGTATGAATAAGTTGGAGTAAATAATTTGAAGAGTACCTGGATAGTTAGTATTATTTTAATCGTTGTCCTGTTTTTATTTACAGTTTTCCCGTCAGTAGAAGCGTTCAAGAATGTGCCAGTCCCCTTTCAAAATGCATTCCGGATTCTCCTGTTCATTGCCATTTTTTCACTTATGATATTTTTACTCGCTGAAATAAATAACTGGCGCAGGCGCTGCCAGGCTCTCTCATCTTCAGATGAACAATCCGGCAAGGACAAAGATTCAATTCCAACTGTCGGACTCCATTACAGTATCGATACAAGTAAAAACTACAAGCAAATAACCCACCAGCTGATTGATGTTATTCATTCCTCTCTCATGGCACAAACCGTTGTCATGTACTTGTTCAATCACGAAGAAAACAACTACATACTTCAAGAATATAATTCCACACACAAATCATCCCCGACTGATTCATTCCAAGCAGAAGGCGAACTGTTCAATGAATACCATCTTCACCCAAAACCGGAGTTATTCCAGTCCAGTCAAATCGGGCCTGATTATTTAATATACTATCCGAATCCACCCAAGGTTGGCTCCTTAATGCTCATACCAATCAAGGTCAATAAATCCTATGTGGGACTTATCGGGGTTGACAGTATCGATAAAGAAGCCTGGGGCTCCGAAGATCTTGATCTGGTTGCGTCATTTGCAAAGCTCTACGCAAATGCGATCCTGCAAATCGATGTGATCGATCAACAGGAAACCTATATTCATTTTTTCAAAGACCTCTGTAAAATAAACACCGAGATTACACTTGGTATTGAACCACACGAACTCTATAAACAGGCAGCGGCGATTCTGAAGAAATTTTTTGCATTTGACAAACTGACTTTCGCCTTTATCAACAATCACTCTCAGGAACTTGTAATCGAATATGTTGAAGGCTCTGAGGCTGACTATACGATCGGTCACGAAATAACTGTTGAAAAAGGGGTTTGGGAACCTGTCATCGCCAAAAAACCGGTTTTGGTAAATGATTACGACAAAAGTAAGATCGAATTCCGCTTTCAGCCCGATGATCTGAAGATCATTCCTTTTCGATCTGCTCTGGGGATACCCCTGACAACCGGTATGAAAGAACCCGGCGGTATATTACTGGAAAGTTTCAGAACCCACCGTTATTCCAAAGATGATCTGGAAACGCTCAGGATTTTCGGTAAAAGCTTCAGCGAGATTCTTAATCGCCTTACGATTTATCAATCTATGAAAGACCTCGCGATGATTGATGGTTTGACCGGAATTTATAATCATCGTGCTTTTAAAGAACGGTTACAAGTCGAAATCGATCGTAGCCAGCGTTATGGCAACAATATTACTCTTTTAATCCTTGATCTGGATAAATTTAAACGAATTAATGATACTTACGGACACCTGCACGGTGATTATGTGCTGAAAAAATCCGCGAATATTATCCGGAGCAGTGTCCGAACCGTTGATACGGTTGCGCGTTACGGCGGTGAAGAATTTGCAGTGATATTAATTAATGCCGATAAAAAAAGTTGTTTAAATACTGCCGAACGGATTTGTAAAAACATGTACAGCTTTCTATTTGAAAAAGATGGAATGACCGAACATATGGCTATCAGCATTGGTATGTCGGAATTTCCCAGCGACGGCGAAGATGTACAATCCATCATTTCCAGCGCCGATATGGCAATGTACAAAGCTAAACGAGCCGGCGGCAATCAAGTAATTATGTTCGAACATGAATCGTAAAGGAGATCAATAATGGCAAAACGCGTATCTAAAGGATTTGCTGATAAAACATCCAAAGCTCTAAGAGACTACAAAAAACATTGCGCCGTTTGTGGCGAGGCTATAGAATTTATCAAACATATTGTTACGGTTACTGATTCTACAACTAATTCCATCCGTTTTAAGGAAAAAATGGTTGGGGTGTGCAAATGCAACCGAAACGAAATCTACAAGTAACACCGTTTCCTGTCTCGAATCCCGATAAAATGTATTAATCGATTTCGGGACCAACATATCTATTTAATGGGAAGTGTTGAACCAATTGGAAAATCAGCGTTGGAAAGTATGCCGGCATTTGTATCTATGTTACATTGCCGCAGTATTTATCAATGCATGTAGCATACACCCCTCTACTAAACCATCCAGAGATGGAAGTTCTGAATTAATCGATTCCATAAAAGTCTATAATTCCCATGCCATTGAGCATTTTATGGCAGGTGAAAATCACACGATGCAGGGCGATTATGCCATGGCAGTGCTGGAATATCAGGACGCCTTAAATTTCGACAGCACGTCCAGTACTATCTACGTATCAATGGCAAAAGCCTTTATTAATCTTGGGAAATTTGAGCGTGGTGTTGAAGCGCTTAATCGAGCTCTCAGGCTTGAACCGAACGATTTCGAAGCGCGGGAAATTCTCGCCCAGGTATATTTTCTGTCCGGCGACAATAAAAACGCCGAAAAGGAATATGAAATACTCCGCAACGCTAATCGTGACGACATTGAATTATACTATCAACTGGCTGCTATTTATATTAAAAATAAAAAATTGGACAAGGCCGTTCAATTATACAAAGAAATTTATCAGGCTGATCCCGGACAGCTCAAGGCTCTTGAAAAAGCCGCTGAAATATCCTTGATCCGGCAAGACCTGAACCAGGCGGCAAACCTTTATGACACATTACTTCGACAGAAACCGGAGGAAGTGGATTATTATAAATATCGGGCTGATATCGCTATAGTCCAGAAGGATATCCCAAAGGCATTGGGTTTATATGAAATGTTGATAGAATTAGCGCCCGGAGACATCGATATTCTGGAACGATTCGGTGATCTGTTGTCCCGCAGCGAACGTTTTGATGACGCCTGTATTTATTTGCAGGACATGATCCAAAAATATCCGGACAGAGAATCGGCATATATCAGTCTCGCGTTTATATATTCCAAAAATAAAGAGTTCGAATCTTTATACAAATTTGTGGATTCCGCAATGGTCAGGTTTCCCGAGCAGCCATTTTTCCCTATCATCACAGCCAACACTCTGAATAATGAAAAACGTCATAAAAAGGCCGAAACTTATCTAATCAAAGCTCTGACAATTGATCCGGAAAATTTTCAAGCGCAAATCTTACTGGCAAACACCTGGGAAATACTCGGACAATCTGAATTATCCGACAGCCTGTATGCTCTAATCCTCAGTAATAACCCCGACGAAGATGTAGCGCTAAATAACTTCGCCTACAGTCTTGCTTTAAGAGGTAAACAACTGGA
>JAGLWX010000509.1 GCA_023133185.1 Fidelibacterota bacterium | reverse complement strand
AGACGCAGATGGGAACCGAACTTGCAGAAAATAAGGATCGTTGAAAAGGGTACGGTCCGTACCGCCAAAGTTTGTACTTCCTGTTTGAAAAAAGGGAACATTCAAAAAGCGGGCTGAAGGATTTTTCAAATAAAAAGATCGAGCCCCTGTTTTTTAGAACAGGGGCTCTTTTTATCAGATGTGGAGAGAGGCTAACGTTTCATCATTTTGCGGAGTATTGCAGGAATATTTTTATCATTCATGTCGGTGGCATTTTCAATAAAACTCTTTTCATCATCTTCAAATGATATTTTCAGCGCCGATTCAGCAATTAATTCGTCTTCAATTTCAGTATTTTCATTATTCCCATATTCTCTTGCCGCTGAAATTTCTTCAGCGAATAACTCTTCTTTTGTAGATATAATTTTAGGGTCAGAATTACGATAAGTCGAACGATTATTGTTTCCAAAACCGGTTGCGATTACAGTGATCATAATTTCGTCAGACAGATTTTCATCTATAACTGCTCCGATAATAATATCAGCGTCGTCTCCTGCTTCTTCGGTGATGATCTTACAGGCTTCATCGACTTCAAATAAATTCAAGTCTTCACCACCGGTCACATTAATTAAGAGACCGTTTGCGCCACGAATATTCATATCATTCAGCAGCGGACTGGAGATTGCCTGCTGTGCCGCAAGGACTGCACGTTCTTCGCCGGTTGCCAGTCCGGTACCCATAATGGCGTCACCCATATCCTTCATTATGGTTTTAATATCGGCAAAATCCAGGTTGATGATGCCATGACGGTTAATTAAATCGGAAATACCTTTTGTTGCCTGGTATAACACACTATCAGCAGTCTGAAACGCCTGACGAATAGATGTTTTTCTGTCAACGATGCTAAGGAGGCGTTGATTAGGAATCACAATGAGCGTATCGACACTATCGCGTAGTTCACGGATACCTTCTTCGGCGCGCTGCATCCTTTTTGGACCTTCAAAATGGAAAGGTTTTGTTACAATTCCAACGGTCAGACAACCCTGTTCTTTTGCTAATTTAGCGATCAGCGGAGACGCCCCCGTACCTGTTCCACCGCCCATACCGGCAGTGATAAAGACCATATCGGCGCCGTTGATTGAATTGATCGTAGGCTGTCGGTCGGCTTCCACAGCCATTTTACCAATTTCTTTCACAGCGCCGGCGCCCAAACCACGGGTCAGATCTTTACCGATCTGAATTTTAGTAGGGGAGTGGTTACTGTCCAAATCCTGCGCATCAGTGTTAATCGCAATGAAATCGACGCCGGTTAGTCCGGATTCAATCATACGGTTGATTGCATTACCACCGCCTCCTCCGACACCGATAACTTTTAATTTTGCGTGTTGATTGGCTAAGTCGTCAAACTCAAATAACATGATTTCCTCCACATATTATTAATTACATTACATTTTCTGTTACATTTTTGATCCAATCCCAGGTTTTGGATATCCAACCCTGTGATATCTTGTGATCTGATTTATGGTAGTTATTGTCTTCCATCGCATATTTTAGCAATCCGATGGCGGCTGCGTATCCGGGATTATTCAGTTCCTCTTCAAAACCGCTAAAACCCATGGGAATTCCGATTCGAGCGGGTATTTTAAAAATTGATTCTGTTAACTCTTCGCTACCTTTTATCAATGCTCCGCCACCAGTCAGAACGACAGAAGGGATATTTATCAGGGGAAGATCCGCCTTTTTGGCTTCCATATAGGCTTCCCGTAAAATTTCTTCCATTCGGGGTTCGATAAATTGGGCGAGCTTAATAATCGAGACCTCACGAGGAGGACGGTTGCCTATACTCTCTATCTTAAAAAACGCTTCTTTATCAGCCTGTTTGGTAAAGGCATAACCGTGAGACTTTTTGATTTTTTCAGCTGCATCAATAGGAATCCGCAATAAATAGGCAACGTCGCTGGTCACTGTTTGAGCGCCAAAATTAACGACACCCGTATGATGGATGCCACCATCTTTAAAAACAATTACATCAACCGTTCCGCTTCCAATATCAATTAAAATTGTACCAAGCTCTTTTTCGCTTGGCGTTAATACACTATATGAAGAAGCCAGGGATTGAAGGATAAAACCATTGATGGATAATTCGGCATTTTTAAAGCATCGTGATAAATTTGAGGCGACTGTTGTGCTGTATGTGGTCAGGTGGACTTTTACTTCAAGTCGCCGGCCGAGCAGATTGATTGGATTTTTTATCCCGTTTTGTTTATCAACGATAAATTCCTGGGGCATGACATGCAGAATTTGCCGGTCAACGGGCAACGGCACAGCTCTGGTATGCTCGATAACCCTCTTAATATCTTCCTGTTCGATTTCTCTGGCTTCGTCCATCCCGGTTCTTGCATCTCTGGAAATTGCTATCATTCCCTGGGTGTTCATACTGCGAATGTGATCTCCGCTGATACTGACGTAACAGCCGGATACATTGCTTCCCGCCATTTTTTCGGCATCACTGATTGCCTGGCTGATTGTGCGGCTTAGCTCCTCGATATTAACAACAACCCCTTTTTTAAGACCTTTTGAATCGACTGACCCATAACCCTTAATCACCGGGATGTTTTTTTCCTGATCGATTTCGGCAATTAATGCACAGGTTTTACTACTTCCGATATCGACGCCGGTAATGATTCTGTTTCTTATTTTCATTGGTTTATCCTATGAACGTCTTTCTTTTGCAACGATCTGTTTTGCCCAACGCAAGTCAAGGTATTGATAGTCACTCAAATTGCGCTTACCCTGAAGTCTGTTTTGGAAATGAGCCAAAATATTAAGTTGATCAGATAAATCCCGGGTACCCAGGAATATTGGTGTTCCGCTTTTAATGGTATAGAGGATGCAGTTCCCATCTTTACAGCAATGTATTTCGGAAATCTCTGAATACAAATCCGGGGTTGACAGCAATGTCGAGTGGATGATATTAACAACATCTAAAACATTTTTATTGGGAACGTAATACCCTGGAAAATAGATGAGGGAGTCATGTTCAAATCCGGAAATCACCGGTAAATTGACGCCAAGTGGTTGACCGGGAAGCGGTAAAATAATTCCTTCAGCATCAATTAGAAATAGATTGGAATGGTTAATATAACATATGGGGACGCGTTCGCTGATGAGTATGTT
>JAGLWX010000508.1 GCA_023133185.1 Fidelibacterota bacterium | reverse complement strand
ATTTAGCTCACGCCCCTCCCTGTGTCCAGTAACCCTACTTATGGGTAAAGATAAGTTGGTAAGGAGGGGAAAGATGGGGAGGTTACAAACTATGATTATAAATACAAATTTTGATTATGGGATATTTGTTTTTCAATTTACTATATAATTGAGGGATGGGAAGATGAGAATTGTAAGTTTTTTCGGCTATTTTATTCTATTGATAGTTGCCTGGTCACTATCGACGAATCGTAAAAATGTCAATTGGCGCGTCATCGGCTGGGGAGCCGCTATTCAGGTTGTCTTTGCCGCATTTATATTTATCATTCCAGCGGGTGTGAAATTTTTCGTATTTATAAATCGCATTGTTTTAGCGGTTTTAGATTCTGCGATGGCAGGAACCGTATTCGTTTTTGGGCGTCTGGCTTTATCCCCGGGCACGGTTAACGCAGCCGGAGAAACATCCCTCGGATATTTTCTGGCTTTTCAGGCATTTCCGACCATCGTGTTTTTTGCGGCGTTGGTGGCAATTCTCTACTATCTTGGTATAATGAACCGGATCATTCAAGTTTTTTCATATATATTTACGAAATTAATGAAAATCAGTGGTGCGGAATCCTGCAGCGCTGCTTCAAACATTTTTGTTGGCGTTGAATCGGCGCTGGTCGTCAAGCCATACGTTCAAAAAATGACCAGATCGGAGTTGAACACAATTCTGACCTGCGGGATGGCGACAATCGCGTCCAGTATGTTAGCCGTCTATATTTTCATTTTAAAAAATCAATTTCCAACTATTGCCGGACATCTTGTATCGGCTTCGATCATGAATGCGCCGGCGGCGATTATCATTTCAAAACTAATGGTTCCTGAAGACGGCACACCGGAAACTCTGGGTATGAACATTAAGCCTTTCTATGAAAAAGAGAACAATATATTTGAAGCCATAATTGGCGGAGCCAATTCCGGTGTTCGTCTTATTGTGGGTATTGTGGCGTTGTTATTGGCTTTTTTAGGGTTAGTTGAACTGCTGGATAAAATCATTGGTCTCTTCGGTGGCGGCTTAAATTATCTGGTTGGTGCCAACATTGATTGGAGCCTGAAAGGATTATTGGGCTATCTGTTCTATCCTTTTACTGTCGTTATTGGTGTACCCCTTGCCGACGCGAGCCAAATAGCACGGATTATCGGTGAACGTAGTGTATTAACCGAAGTAACTGCTTTCCAGGATTTGGCGGTCTTAATTCAATCTGATGCCGGAATATCTCCTCGCTCTGTTGTGATTACGACATACGCATTGACAGGGTTTGCTCATGTGGCTTCCATTGCGATATTTGTCGGCGGTATCGGGGCATTAGTGCCGCAAAGACTAAAGGACCTCACTCAGTTGGGTTTCAGAGCGATGATCGGCGCAACGATCGCGAATTTACTGACGGCAAGTGTTGCCGGGATATTCTACGCTAACTCATCAATTTTGTTAGGATAAGATATGACACTACGCGAGACTATTGAAAAAATGCCAAAGGTGGAATTGCACCTGCATCTTGAAGGTGCATTTACGTTGAATTATTTATTTAAATTGGTTCAGAAATATGGCGGAGACGCTGACATTAAAAACATCGCCGATCTGGAAAAACGATTTGTTTTCCGGGATTTTCCACATTTTATAGAAACATGGTTCTGGAAGAACAGGTTTTTCAGAGAACCAACCGATTTTGAAGAATCAACCTATTGGACCTTAGGCGCTCTGGCAAAGCAAAATATAATCTATACGGAAGCTTTCTTCTCACCCTGGGATTTTGCCGAGAGTGGCATCTCAGCTAAGGAGATCATTCCGGCAACTATAGCTGGCGTCGATCGAGCCGAGAAAGATTTTAATATAAAATGCCGTTTGATCGCTGATATCTGTCGTGATCATGGCGCTGAAACGTCAATCCGTCGCTTAGATGACGTCACGCCTTTTTTAAATGAAAAAATAATTGGAATAGGATTGGGCGGCAGTGAACAGAAATTTCCCGCCTATCTATTTAAAGATGTTTTCCGGGAAGCAAAAAACCGGGGTTTTCATATTGTTGCCCATGCCGGTGAAGCAGCCGGTCCCGAATCGATCTGGTCAGCGATTCGAGATCTGAATGTTGAACGGATAGGACATGGAGTCCGGGCTGTGGAAGATCCTGAATTAATAGAGTATCTTCAAATAGAACAAATCCCATTGGAAGTTTGCATTGTCAGTAGTATTAAAATCGGCGTCTATCCGTCTTATCGTGAATATCCGTTTACGGATATATTTCACAAGGGATTGTTAGTGACAATTAATTCCGATGATCCTACGATGTTCGGATCAACGCTATCGGATGAGTATGAGATATTGATCCGGGATCAGGGTTTGTCATTATCGGAGATAAAACATGTCCAGATGAATGCCGTTTCAGCGTCGTTTGCTTCTATGGAAGAAAAACGGAAAATGAAAGATATGATCAATTCATTTTGGGATAGACATAATGAGAATATTCAGTAAGATCAAAGAGCAGTAGGAGGGGTTTATGTATGGTGCGGTGATGTTAGCGGTTTTATCAGGAGTCGGATTTGGGCTGATTGGTATCACCTTTCGAATGGGTCAGTCACGGAATGTGATTCCATTGCATATTTCCATGTGTATGGGAATCGCCGGGTGTGTCTTTTTCGGTATTCAGGTAAACTGGCAAAGTTTTTTCAGTTTGCCCCTTCTTGCGGTACTTTTGCCGGTGATTTCAGCATTCGGTAATCTCGCATCAATGCACTTTACAAAGGTCAGCCTTTCCAGAGGACCTCTATCACCATTATGGTGTGCAATGAACCTTACCTTTCTGATCGTTGTGATCTATTCAGCATTTGCCTTTTCCGAAACGATTTTACCCTTTCAGTTCGCGGCGCTGGTTGCCGGAATTTTATGTGTCATATTTGCTTCGAATTTAGGGAATCAACCGGATACTGAAAAAAAAGGTCCAAAACCCGAAAGATCCGGGAAAGATAAATTTATCTATGCAGGTTCACTATTGATCGTATTATTGGGAAACAGCACGGCATTCGTGATTATAAAAGATTTGGGAACCAGACTGATTCCCGGCTCGGCAGAACTAACTTATTTAGTAGAGTATCGATCTTCTATTTTCTTTTTAATGTATTCCAGTATGGCGATTACCTGCCTGGTCCTTGTGCTTATTCAAAAAGCAAAACCCAATAAGATCGGCGATTTAATTAGACTCGGTACGCTGGCTGCCGGTGGTTCAATTGTCGGAATGTTTTTACTGGGATTGGCGGCAGCATTACCCGCGGCGCTTATTTTTACAATTAACGGGATGATCGCCATATTGATAGGAGTGATTGCATCGGTTGTTGCATTTGGTGAAAAACGAACACCTGCCTGGTACGGCACGGTTGGATTTGGTATCCTTGCAGTAATTCTTGCCAATCTTGATAAATTATTAACGTAATTTCAACTTTATAAATCAGACGACACTTCTTTCCAATACAAAGTGTCTTTACCGGGAAGTTTCAATAATCATATTTTCCGGAGCGGAGATACCTATACCGACTAAAGTCGGAGACATGGTGCGCGACCTTCACCCCCCGGATAAATCCGGGGGTTAA
>JAGLWX010000507.1 GCA_023133185.1 Fidelibacterota bacterium | reverse complement strand
TAACGGCGGAAACGATATTTTCCGCTTCGGCACCGGGGTCAATGATAACGCCGTCCAGGGTGGCTTCGTCCCAGAAAAGGTAACAGTTCACCGCGAACGGCCCGACAACAATTGTTTGTAGTTCCATAATGTGGTGACAAGATATAAAGAAGACTAACCCTGTCAACTCCATTCTGGGCTGCCGCGTGAGGCGGCCATGTGGATAATCGTCATAGAGCACTCCGATTATGATTGACCGGGCCTACCTTTGCGCATATATTGGGAAACCTCTGAAGGAGAATATGATGCCGAAATTGGTTGATATCAGGAACAACCTGCCGGAATTGAGAGAAAAACTGGAAAAACTAGCGAGGTATCTTTGACCTCGATAGTCGCCGAAAAACAGTCGCGGAACTGGAAAAAGTAACCACCCAGTCCGGATTCTGGGATGACAATCAGTCCGCCCAGGCCACGCTCAAGGAAATCTCCGTACATAAAAAGTGGATTGACTCGCACGCCAAGCTCCAGACTGACATTAACGATATCGGCGAATTGCTAGAAATGACCGCCGAGGAGGATTCCGACGACGCTCGTGAACTCGGCCAGGCTTTCGACCAACTGATGCGGGACATCGAAGAGTTTGAATTCACAAGCCTTCTTTCGAGCCCCGATGACCACCGCGATGCTATTGTCACCATTCACCCCGGCGCCGGCGGCACCGAATCCCAGGACTGGGCGGAAATGTTATTGCGAATGTACATGCGCTGGTTTGAACGGGCCGGAATGGACTCAAAAATCATAAACTTTCTCAAAGGCGATGAGGCTGGTATCAAAGACGTCTCAATTGAAATTAAAGGATCTTATGCCTACGGATATTTGAAGTCCGAAGCCGGAATTCATCGTCTCGTGCGCATCTCACCCTTCGATTCAAATCACCGGCGACATACATCCTTTGCCTCAGTATTCGTCTATCCGGAAGTTGATGAAGATATAGAGGTAGAAATTAATCCCGATGAATTACGAATTGACACATATCGCGCCAGCGGCGCCGGTGGTCAACATGTCAATAAAACCGATTCCGCTATCAGAATCACTCACCTTCCAAGCGGTATTGTCGTTCAATGTCAGAATGAGCGCTCACAGTATAAAAATAAATCCTCTGCGATGAAAATCCTGAGAGCCCGTCTCTACCAGTTGAAAAAAGAGGAAATGGCAAAGGAAAAGTCCGAGATCGAGAAAAACAAGAAAGATATTTCGTGGGGTAATCAGATACGATCATACGTGTTCCAGCCCTATACTATGGTAAAGGACCATCGTACTAAATGTGAAAACACCAATGTTCAATCTGTAATGGACGGCAATATTGACGAGTTCTTACGCCAATATTTATTATGGAATATTAAAAGGGAGAAAAAATAGCCTTGAGCACTCAAGATCAACATATCGGTAAATCATTAAGTGAAATCCTCTCTGTCCGCAAAGAAAAACTTCAGAAAATACGGGACATGGGATTTGAACCTTACGCCTATGAATTCCCAAAAACCCATTCCTGCGGAGAGATTATCAACAACTTCACCGAACTGGAAGAGACTGTAACCGTAAAAGCAGCGGGACGGATTATGGCAATTAGGAAAATGGGTCGCGCCAGTTTTTGCCATATTCAGGACGAGCATAATAAACTTCAGATATATTTCCAGGAAAATAAAATCGGAAAACAGCTCTATAAACTGTTCGGTCTGCTTGACATAGGTGATATCATCGGCGCTGCCGGAAAAGTATTTAAAACCCGCACCGGAGAAATCACTATCTTCGCCGAAGAGCTACACCTGTTGACCAAAAATGTACGCCCAATCCCGATAGTTAAAGAAAAAGACGGAACCCTGTTCGATGCGTTTAGCGATAAAGAACAGCGGTATCGTCAGCGATACCTGGATCTTATCGTCAATCCGGATATTAAAAATATCTTTAAACTCAGAAGCCGGATCATCCAGTGGTCCCGGGATTTTCTCAACGAACGAGAATTTTTAGAAGTCGAGACGCCATCTCTGCAACCGATATACGGCGGCGCCTCTGCGAAACCATTCAAAACTCATTATAACGCATTAAACCGTGATTTTTACCTGCGCATAGCCGACGAGCTGTATCTAAAACGATTGATTATCGGCGGATTCGAAAAAGT
>JAGLWX010000506.1 GCA_023133185.1 Fidelibacterota bacterium | reverse complement strand
AAAATCGAATCTGTCCCGGTCGATATAGACGATCAATACAGTAAGAAAATTGCCTGGGTGATTCCGGATAAATGGATAACCGTTAGAGTGGAGTTTTATGATAAAAATAAAAAATTGCAGAAAGCGCTGACAATATCAGATATACAAAAAGTTGATAAGATCTGGACGCCTCATCTGTTATTTATGGATAATCTGAGTAAAAAACATCAAACAAAAATCGAGATTATAGAAGTCAGATTTAATAGCGAGATGAAGGATCAGATATTCACAACAACAAGCTTACAGAGGGGCAGAGTACAATGAGAATTAGCGCCGCTTTTTTTATACTACGAATTACACGAATTACACAAATGTATTTTTGGAAGAGTGTAATGAAAATCAGCGTCATCTTTTTTACAGTAGTATTTGTTGGATTGATCCTTTTCGAGCCGGCTTATAGCGAGGTTGAATTACATGGATTTTTCCGTAATCATAACGCATTCCGCCTCAAAGATCCCAACGATGCGATGTTGTTACGAAACCGGCTGAGATTGAATTCCGAACTCCGGGGCGATAATATTTATGGATATGCGTCAGTGGATTTTCTAAACGACGCTGCTGCCGGAAGCCAGACCACTCTGAATCTCAGAGAACTGTACCTGGACATTTACAGCTCCTGGATAGACTTCCGGATCGGGAAACAACAGGTCGTCTGGGGGAAAGCCGATGGATATTTTATCAATGATATCGTCAATCCACTGGATCTGTCCTATTTTCTGCTGCAGGATTTTGATGATATCCGCATGGCGACAACGATGCTGAACACGAAAATTCATCAAGGTAATCATTCGCTGGAGATACTGGTTATTCCTGAATTTAAACCAATGAGTATGAGCTTCGATGGTGACTGGGCATTTAATCGACCGGATTCTTTTAACATTACAGTACCAGTAGGGGAACAGTTGATCACGATGTCTATTCCGATGAATTATCAAGAAGAAATGACACCTAAAAATTCAATTAAGAAATTTGAATATGGATTTAAATTCAACACATTTTTATTAGGGACAGACCTGTCATTTATATATCTAAAAGTTCGAGAAGATAAACCCATAATGAAAAAAGAAATAAAACCTGTAATGACACAGAATGGTTTATCAGGTATAATGAATTTAACACCAACGCATCCCTGGATCAATTTCTACGGGATGAATTTTTCGCGTCCGGTGGGAACTTTTGTTTTTCGCGGCGAAGGCGGCTATTATCCGAACCGGTTTTTTGACACACTGGATATAACCAAAATATACGATGGTCTTCTGGTAAAGAAGCCCTTTCTCCAGGGCATGATCGGTGTGGATTACCAACTTACCGGCGAAATTGACATAGGCGTACAGGCAATCCAGGAGCGTATTCTGGATTATGATGACAATCTGATGGATGATGAGGTGAATTCTATCGGATCTTTGATGTTGAGAGGGCATTTTGCCAATGAAACGATTTTACCATTATGGCTGACGCTGTATAATATTTCCAACGATTCTTACCTGTCCCGCATCGCGGTGGATTGGAAATATTCAGACAGCTTCACAATCACAACCGGTTTTGATATTCTCAGCGGCGATAGCGACACTGTTTTCGGTCAATTTGACCGGAATGATAATGTATATCTGAAGCTTGTGTATAATTTCTGAGAAATCTTGACGTCTCATATAAATGTATCACCGCTAAGAAATACTGATGCCTGCGTCGGGGAGATTTATTAATAAAATTCATGTGATAAAATTTTTCTTGACTTTTAAAATACATCTCATAACTTAGTAAGTAGTTACTAACTGCTGTGATCTTATAGGAAAAATATG
>JAGLWX010000505.1 GCA_023133185.1 Fidelibacterota bacterium | reverse complement strand
TTTTTTAGCAATGACGTCTTTTTTAGTTGGTTCTTCTCCATGTCTAATAGATCCCTATCGTAAAGGACATAATTGGATCATTCCCCTTTTTTCCTATTCGATTTTCCAATATATCTATTCTTTCAAAGCCTTCCATGAACCTATCTTGTTTCTCAATTGCCTGTTTAAAAATATTCAACTGGTTTTGATCCTGTTTATCCGTATCAATGAGAGCATACCCGGTTAACTTCATTTTCTCACTTTTACCTTTTACCGGATTGGCGTTTACGGCAATCTGCTCTAATCGTATGTTTCCAGGAATTGTGTTAGAAAGATCTACCATCTTACTTAGCCAGTTACCGGGTCTGTGATAACTTTGCAGGTATATTCTTTTTTTTGATTCAATCTCTTTTTTATCTTTATAAAGTTTTTTTATTCGCTCGAGTTTCGGGCTTTGCAATTCCACTTCCGTTGCGATTTTATTGATCTCTTTTTGATATACCGAAGAAATAAATAAATTTGTTTTGTGGACATAAAAAAGTGTGAGCAGAGAAAAAAACCAGACGACTACATAGAGAATAGTGATGAGATATCTAATCCTTTTCTGCTTTTTTTTAATTGTGGCTTTTCCGAGAAGATCTACCGTTATCTTTTTCATAGCTCATCTCGCAATGCAAGTCCTAACGAGGTGGCAAATTGCAGCCCCATCTCGTCAATATTTTCGATTTCCTGACCACACTCAAGTTTTTCTGACTTTAACGGATTCCAGAGAGCGACAGGCACTTTCACAGCGTCTGCCAACAAGTAATCGAGGTTTTTTAATTTCGCGCCGCCACCTGTCAGATAGATACGTTGAAGCCCTTCTTCGCCGTATAAAATTTGGTAGTAAATATCCGCTTTCTTGACCTCTTCCGCTAATTTAGCGACCATCGAAAGCAGGGGACCTTTACAGCCGATCTCTTTATAATCGTTAGTATTATCAGTATTATGGGATAGCTGGTAGTTCATTTCAATTTTCTGTTGTTCCGCGTCTATAAACGATATGTGCAGCGTTCTTTCGATATCCCGGGTAAGTGTATTTCCGCCGATTGCGATGGATTTAAAGAAGGGATCGTGATCCGGGTGTATGACGATCAATGTAGTACACTCGGCGCCAATATTAACTAATGCAACGGTTTTATCGGGATGCAAATCCTGCAGAGTTATAAAGCAGTTGTAAATTGCCAGCGTATCAATCTCAACGATTTCCGGTTCAAGATGTGCCCGGTTTAAGATGTCCAGATGTTTCTTCATTTTATTTGCGGGAACTATTCCGACAAGAACAGTCTGCATATTGCTATTATTATTGGTGTTCAGGACATGGAAATCGATTTCCACATCATCGATATTAAAGAGAATAATGCTCCCGAGTTTCCATCTGATTGCCGATAGGATTTCATTTTCGGATAGATTAGGTAATTCCATGCTGTGCACCAGCGCGTTTGGCCCGGAAACGCTTGTCTTAACTTTTCTTACACCGCCCTTTATTTCACTGATTAATCCACGTATTACCTGGACTAACAGGGTGTCGCTTAAATCTTCGGGACGATTAACATTTCTGCTCATATATAGGTCTGTCAGCTTCATGAATTCGATCCTGATCTTCTTTTTTTTTCGCAATCCGATTATTTTAATTGCGTTGCTTCCGATATCGACGCCGACCGATTTTTTTCCTTTAATCAACACTTATCCTTAGTAAAAGTTTTGCATATAAATAAACTGTTAAAATTCAACATAACATCCCCCTTTTGTTCCCCCTTTACTAAGGGGGATTT
>JAGLWX010000504.1 GCA_023133185.1 Fidelibacterota bacterium | reverse complement strand
GTATGGAAAATATACAGGTCATATAGTAGGGTTAATTTCATCAATATATTTGGTATTAAATAATAGTTCATATTTTCAATTTCCTTACCAATTCTTTCGTTGTTTGTTCTAAACATATCATGTAATCAATTACAGATAGTTTTTGCATAATTCTACTTATCTATTGCTGATTATCGCGGCTTACTATCTCCTTTATCAGTTGATTGAACTTTTCAAAAACCTCAGGAATTTTTTCGGGATACTTCCCTCCTGCCGTTGCCATATGGGGTTTCCCGCCACCGCCGCCGCCTAACATTTTGCCTAATTCTTTTACCAGGTTTCCAGCGTGTAAATGATATTTCTTGATAGCCGCATCGGTGACAACAACCACTATAAACGGTTTTCCATCGCTTACTGAAATAATTAGTCCGACACCATACTCTAATTTGTTTCGGATAATATCGCCTACCATTTTCAAATCATCAATTGTATTTGAATCGTATTGATGAGAGAATAATGTAATTTCGCCAACTTTAGGCGCGTCCTTTAACAGGTTATTGATATCGTCTTCGATACTTTTTGTTGTTTCTGTTTGCAGCTCTTTTTCAATCTCTTTTAATTTGTCAATAAGCCCATCTACACGTTTTGTAAGATCCTCTTTTGTAACACCTAAACGATCGGTTAAAATACCAAGTATTGCTTCATTTTCCCGTGCTATATCAATCGCTTTATTTCCGGTAACAGCCTCGATCCGTCGGATACCGGCTGCAACAGATGATTCCGATATAATTTTTACAAGCCCTATATCACCGGTGCGCCGGACATGTTTTCCGCCACACAACTCCTTTGAAAAATCACCGACGGTTATTACACGAACTTTATCTTCGTATTTCTCACCGAACAAAGCCATAGCGCCGGATTTTTTTGCATCATCATAATCCTGGATCGCTATTTTAATATCAATGTTTTCCCGGATTTTCCGGTTGGCAATGTCCTCTATCTTTTCCAGGTCAACAGAATCAATTTTAGCAAAATGGGTCAGATCAAAGCGCAGTCTATCCGCCGTTACATGTGAACCTTTCTGGTGAACATGATCTCCCAAAACTGTTCGTAATGCAGCGTGGAGTAAATGAGTCGCCGTATGGTTGGCTCGAATATTATTGCTTTTTTCAATATCGATCTTAGCAGTAACATTTGGGTTTTTCAGGATAGAACCGCTTTTAAATCGGCAGACGTGTACAATTATGTCATTTAGTTTAATCGTATCCGTAACGTCCAATTCAAAATCAGTATTAATAATTATTCCGGTATCGCCGATTTCACCGCCTGATTCGGCATAAAACGGGGTTTTATCCAGCACAAGATGAATAATGTCATCATGGATAAAATATTTCCGAATGACCGATTCCGATTCGACATTGTCATATCCGATAAAATCCGAGTCGGCGCCTTCTGAAAGCACGATCCACTCTTTATCCAATCCATCAAAATTCTTTCGAAAAGTCTGCGCCGAACGCGCCCGCTCTTTCTGTTTTTCCATTTCGACGGCAAAACCATCGAGGTCAACAGAAAATCCATCTTCTTTGGCGATTAATTGCGTTAAATCAACCGGAAATCCATAAGTATCATAGAGTTTAAAAATATCACGCCCTTTAATCTCAGTAGTATTCGTATCGATAAGTTGTTGTTTAACACGTAAATATACTTCTAACCCTTTATCAAGCGTTTCGCCAAATGATTGTTCTTCCGCCAG
>JAGLWX010000503.1 GCA_023133185.1 Fidelibacterota bacterium | reverse complement strand
TTTACTCTCTATTTGAACTAACGACTAATTACGACACTATACCTGTATTCGAAGAATCATCGGCATTGAAGGGTGAAGATACCAATCCATTCTTTCACGGAATGCGACTCTTGGTAAAAAATGATGCTGTTGCGTTTAACGACACATTTTCCGTTTGGAAAGAGGAAAGTAAATCAAATCTGATCTATTATGCTGAGATGAATAGCTATTGGAACGACAAGTTGGATCGGCGAATTGAAAATTTTCCAACCCGATATGAAATTCATTTCGTTGTTAAGGACAGCTCTTTTCTGAAAACAAGTTTCAAACATGAAACGAACTTTCGGGTTTGGGATGTAATCAACAATAAGAAAGTTCGTGCCTATTTATGGGAGCCAACCGATCGGATGGACAGTTTATTGACGGATGGCGATTATATTCAGTTACACTTTCAGGAGGGAAGATATACCCGGGAAACCTGGAAAATCAAATTTATTGCACCGGAAGGTATTGATCCAATTCAACCCGTCTTGGGTGATACGGCAGTAATTGCTATCGATCTACCTTTCCGCAGCGGTGATGTCTTTGCATTTAAGACCTTCGGGGCGAAAGATGATCCGGATAAGGCTAAAGAAAATATTGATCAAATTGCGGTAGTTCCGAATCCCTACGTGGCGGCGGCGTCCTGGGAACCGAGCCGGATGCTTGCCTCGGGACGCGGCGAAAGGCGCATTAATTTTATCCATCTGCCAAGTTCATGTTCGATCCGGATCTACACTATGAGCGGTGATCATGTTCAGACGCTCCGGCACGAAAGTTCCGCCGATGACGGTAGTGAACCCTGGAACCTGACGACTAAAGACGGCCTGGATTTAGCCGCAGGAGTGTATTTTTACCATGTTGACGCTGGTAACGCAGGAGAGTTTACCGGTAAGTTTGCGGTTATTAAATAGGAACAGGCATGAATAGCAAAACTTATAAAATGATCCATATCTCAGCCATATTACTGGTAATGATTTTAATAACAATTCCAGTGGCTGCCGGAATATCCAAAGTTGGGACGACATCGGCACAGTTTCTCAAGATCGGAATAGGTGCCCGCAGTATGGGAATGGGGGGCGCTGGTGTCGCGTCCGTCAATGATGCGTCGGCTCTTTACTGGAATCCCGCGGTTATCGCCGGTTTCCGGTCCACTAAAGTACTGGCTGCCTATACGGACTGGTTTCTGGATACGGAAGCAGCTTTTACCGGGCTTGCCATGCCGCTGGGGAAATTCGGAACTTTGGGGTTCACGTTTAATTCCCTTTCAATGGGTAAGATGGATGTACGAACCGTGGAACGACCCGACGGCACCGGCGAGCAGTTCACTGCCGGTGATCTGGCGGTGGGGATTGCCTACGCTAAGCAGTTAACCAATTATTTCAGTATAGGCTTCCATGGAAAATACATAAGTCAGAACATCTGGCACTGTAAAGCCGCCAGTTTTGCCATTGATTTCGGGAGTCATTACCGGACTGATGATAACCGTTTGATGATCGGTGCTTCGATTTCCAATTTTGGTGATAAAATGCAATATACTGGTAAGAATTTACGGATTTATCATGATCAGAATCCCGCTGAATTCGGTGATAATGAATACCTGCCTGCCTATTATGAAACCAGCAGCTGGGACCTGCCGCTCATTTTTCGAATTGGTGTTGCTTTGAATCTGCCGGAGTTTCCGCTTGGCGATCTAATTGCCGAGATCGATGCCATTCATCCAAACGACAATAACGAACAGGTGAATCTCGGACTTGAGTGGGGATTGAACCGCATGTTCTTCCTAAGAACCGGTTACCAGGCGTTGTTTCAGCAAAACGCCGAGCAAGGACTTACCCTGGGCGCCGGTCTCCGATACAAATTAATAAATTCTTACTTGATCATGAATTACGGTTATGCCGATTTTGGTCGATTGCAGGCTGTTCAGCGTGTAGATATTGAAATTGAATTTTAAGAAGGTGATTTTCAGAAAATATGAAGAAGTTTGAAACGAAATACGGTTATTTTTCAGAAGATGGAAACGAGTATGTCATCAAAACCCCAAGGACTCCGAAACCATGGATAAATGTCATTTCGAACAGCCGCTATGGTCTGACGATTTCCCAGACCGGCGGCGGTTTCAGCTGGCTGGATCATTCGGAGTTTAACCGCCTGAACAGCTGGCACCAGGATTTGGTGCAGGATAATTGGGGAAAATATATCTATTTCAAAGACGAAGACAGCGGCGAAGTCTGGAATCCTACATGGTTACCGACCCGGACCGAACTGGATAAATATCAATGTATCCACGGCTTTGGTTACACGCGGTTTATTTCGGAATATAAAGATATTTGTTCGATCCTGACCATTTTTGTGACCATGGATGATCCGCTGGAAATCTGGGATATCCGGATCGAGGATAAATCAGGCAGAGATCGCAACATCTCGATTTTTACGTACTTTGAGTGGCGCCTGGGTTCCAGTAGCGATCACCATCGCGAATTTCACAAAATATTTATCCATACCCGGATGGACCAAACACGCAACGCGGCTTTGGCGGAGAAACGCATCTGGGATATCGCCATGGGAAATCGGGGGCACTGGAATACAAAATATCCGTATATCGGGTTTCTAACCGCCAGCGAGCCTATTGCCGATTATGAATTTGATAAAGACTCATTTATTGGGCAATTCGGAACACTTCAAGCGCCTGCTGTTATTAACGGTTGTTCAATGCAACAGAGGGAGGGGACCTTTTACGACGCCGTTGCCGGGACCAAAATCAATCTGGAAATAAAGGCTAATCAATCCCTGCGCTTTCATTACTTGCTTGGACTGGCTCAGGATCTTTCGGAATTTGATGTCATGCAGGCGAAGTACAGGGATGCTGCATCTGTAGATGGCGCATTGAAAAATGTGCGGGAATATTGGAAGCAGGTTCTTAGCACGACGGAAGTGAATACGCCCGACGAATCACTCAACCTTTTATTGAACAAGTGGCTGAAATACCAAACCATCGCCGGACGGCTTTGGGCGCGGACGGCTTATTATCAACAGAGCGGAGCGTATGGCTTCCGCGATCAGCTGCAGGACAGTCAGATCTTTTTGCCCATTGATCCAAGGCAGACAGAGCAACAGATTCGGTTGCATGCCGAGCATCAATTTAAAGACGGACACGTTCTGCACTGGTGGCA
>JAGLWX010000502.1 GCA_023133185.1 Fidelibacterota bacterium | reverse complement strand
CCTTTTCCATTTTTCCTTATTTCCCATTTTCCCTTAGTTACACTTTCATCCGTGAACGCTTACTTTTTTTTAATATATGCGTGGACCAAAAATTGCGCGTCCCAACCGAATCATCGTCGAACCTTCTTGAATCGCAATTTCATAGTCATCTGTCATACCCATTGATAGAATGTTAAAATCATCTTTTTCGCTGTCCTGCATATCTTTGAAAATCCTCCTCATTCTTCTAAATGCATTTCTGATATCGGCAACATCTGAAGTGAGCGGTCCGATAGTCATTAATCCTCGAACGTTGATATTAGGCAGCGAGGCAATTTCACCATTTATCTGCTCTACATCATCAGGATTTATACCGTATTTAGATTCTTCACCGGAAATATTTACTTCAATAAGTATATCGACATTCTTTTGCAATTGTTGGGCAATACTGGAAATCTTTCTTGCTAATTTAATCGAATCAACCGACTGAATCATATCGAAATTCACGACCGCTGTTTTTGCTTTATTGGTCTGAAGATGACCGACCATGTGCCATGTTAAATCGGAATGCCGCTTATTTAGATCATTAATTTTGGGAACAGCTTCCTGGATTTTATTTTCGCCGAAATGTCTGATGCCGCAGTCAATTGCCATATTCACAATATCGGCGGACCTGGTTTTACTAATAACAATCAGGGTAATATCATGGGGATCTCGACCGGAGCCTACGGCTATACTGTTTATTCTTTCTTTAACCTTGCTCAGGTTTTCAGAAATCAGTCTCTTTCTATTATCCGGAAAGTCCATTACATCTTAATTTGTGTTTTGTTCTGCTTCCTCTTCGTTAGACAGCAGGGTTATCTGGTCTTCTTCTTCTCTATCGTTGTTTGACTCCAGAATTCGTCTCACCGATGAGATAGAATCGCCCCCGTCTAATCGTATTAACCGAACGCCCTGAGTATTTCGGCTGATAGTTCGTATTGTTGCCACGGGTAATCTGATCAGCACGCCTTGCTCAGTAATGATCATGAGATCATCGGTATCAACAACCTCGCGGAGAGCAACCATTCGTCCATTACGAGCAGATGTTTTCAGGGTGATGACGCCAACGCCGCCTCGTTTTATAATCGGATAGTCTTTGATATCTGTTCGTTTTCCGTATCCATTTTCCGACACTGCCAAAAGGGTTCCGCCTTCACGTTTGACAATTACCATACCAACGACAATATTATCCTTACCTGGAAGTTTTATTCCTTTAACTCCCGCGGCGGTTCTACCCATGGATCTTACGTTGGACTCCCGGAAACGAATTGATTTACCATAAGATGTTCCTAATATAATATCCTGGTTGCCGTCGGTCAGGCGAACATCCATCAGATCATCATCGTCCCCGACATTAATTGCGCGAATGCCGGTGCGTCGCGGATTCCCAAATGCCGAAAGCACTGTTTTCTTTATTGTGCCCTTTTTTGTTACCATCACAATAAAGTGTTCGTCGTCAAATTCTTTCACACTGAGAACAGCGCGTACTTGTTCTCCCTGCTGCGTTTCAATCAAATTTACAATTGCCCTGCCCCTGGACGCTTTGCTCCCGCGGGGGATTTCATGAACCTTAAGCCAATAACATTTTCCACGATTAGTAAAAAACATCATATAATTATGCGTGCTGGCAATAAACAAGTTGCGAACAAAATCTTCGTCTTTTGTTTGTGCGCCCATAGAACCGCGACCACCGCGATTCTGCCTGCGGGAAATATCAACCGGAAAGCGCTTTATAAACCCATTGTTTGTAATCGTAATCACCATGTCTTCATCGGCAATCATATCTTCAATTGAAAATTCCCCGTCATCGTCCATAATTACAGTTCTGCGTTCATCGCCATACTTATCGCAGACTTCAGAAATCTCATTCTTTAATATTTGCATTCTAAGGGGTTTGCTCTCTAAAATTTCCTCCAATTGCGCGATTAACTTTAGCGTCTCTTTATACTCCTCAACAATTTTTTCGACCTCGAGTCCGGTCAATTTTTGTAAACGCATCTCCAGAATGGCTTGCGTCTGGCGTTCTGAGAATTTAAAACGATCAATCAAATTTATTTT
>JAGLWX010000501.1 GCA_023133185.1 Fidelibacterota bacterium | reverse complement strand
TTTCCGCCTGGCTGATGGCAAGAGGGGAAACTCAGATCGCTAAAAAGACGCGCCTGTTGACTATTAAGGATTTTGATTCTACAGCGGATATGCGAAATCACCTTGAGCAAACATTAACTTTTATTCGAAAAAGCAAAAACAAAGGCAAAATTGTCAATTTTCATCCAGCCAGTTTATTCGAGCCGACTGAAATTATGAGATTAAGTGAAGGATCACTCGGCGGGAAAGGACGCGGTCTGGCATTCATGAATGCTCTTTTAATCAGTATGGAATTTGAAAAACATTATCCTGATGTGAATATTTCACTTCCCAGCACAACAATTATCGGCACAAACGAATTTGATAACTTTATACAGCGCAACCAAATTATTGAACGATTGAATGATGATATGAGTGATTCGGAAATTGATAACTTGTTTATTACGTCCTCCATTTCTGCGGAACTGGTAGAAAATCTGCGTACTTTCTTATATCACATCAAATATCCACTTGCAGTTCGGTCCTCCGGCTTGCTGGAAGATTCTTCTTCACAGCCTTTTGCCGGAATTTACCGAACCTATATGCTTCCGAACAACCACCCGGATAATGAAGAACGTTTGCAGCAGCTCCTTTCCGCTATAAAATTGGTCTTTGCATCCGTTTTTATTAAAAATTCCCGTTCATATATTGAAAACCTGAATCACCATTTAGAAGAAGAAAAGATGGCGGTAATTATCCAGCAGGTTGTCGGTTCCAATTTCGGCGATTATTATTACCCCCATATCTCCGGTATTGCTCAATCACACAATTTCTATCCCATTTCAAACTTACGAAATGAAGACGGAATCGCATCTATTGTCGTCGGTCTTGGAAAAGCAGTTATTGAAGGTGGAAAACATTTTCGATTTTGCCCGAAGTTTCCCAGAGTAGAATTTTTACAACTTAAAAATATGCTTGTAGATTCTCAAAAAGAACTTTACGGAATCGATTTAAAACACAGTGAATTTGACCTGTTGACCGGAGAAGACGCCACAATAAAAAAAATGGAAATAAAAAATATTGAACCCTATGGCGCTCTCAATTATACGGCGTCGGTATGGGATCATCACGATAACCGGTTAATTCCCGGTGTAAATCGCCCCGGCGCACGGGTTATTACTTTCGATAATATCATAAAGTATAACTACTTTCCTCTTGCTGATATTATTGCAAAATTACTCGAAATCGGTGAAGAAGCGTTCGGTATGGCGGTCGAGATCGAGTTTGCCGTTGATTTAACCAAAGATAAAGAACATAATAAGGTTCCCACGTTTTATATATTGCAGATTCGACCATTGGCGATCAGCAGTGAAGATGTTGATTTATCGTCGGACGAAATCAACAAAGAACAGCTTTTACTTTATACTGATAAGAGTATGGGAAATGGCGAGATCAATACGATCCATGATATCATCTATCTGGAGCCGAAAAAATTTGACAAGTTAAAAACCATTGAAATGAGAGACGAAATCGATTTATTGAACAAAAAAATGAAAAAAGATAATCGTGAATACATACTCATCGGTCAGGGACGTTGGGGTTCTCAGGATCGTTTCTTAGGTGTTCCGGTACGGTTTGTTCAAATCAGTAATGCAAAGATCATCATTGAAATGGGTATAGAGGATTTTAATATCGATCCTTCTCAAGGCACTCACTTTTTCCATAATATTATTGCCATGCAAATCGGCTATTTTACGATTCCTTATAAATCACGGATAGATTTTATCGACTGGAATTGGATAAATCAGTTAAAAATCATAGAAGAGCGCAATTTCTTCACACACGTCAGAACATCACATCCGTTAAAGATTAAAATGGACGGAAAACATGGCATTGCCGTTATTTATAAAAATGTCTGAACTTCAGAAGGTTTAATAACAAGATGGTCATGTAGGTTGCAGAGTGCAACTCTGCAACCAGATTCTAATATCTTGTTCCGGGGCTGCTCGCCCGGCTTGAGTTTACGCTACAGAGTGCAACCCTGTAGCGAGAGTAAAAAAGCGTTTGCTTTAATTATTAGCGATAATAATTATATTAAACGATTCTCTTAGAACTAATACTTCGTGTTTGGCAAGCCAAGGTAATTGATGGAATAAAGCTCGTCACCAAAAGCACTGTATATTATATCAAAATTTTCGTCACGTGCAGTAACCGGAGGGCTTGCGCCTCCTGACTCATAAGAATCTGTTGTCCCCTCCCAAATCTCAGTGAAAAAATTACTTTTACCGGAATTATTTGATAATTTTACTTGCACTTTAGTAATTTCATTTTGTATGTTAGCAACAGTTACATTTAAAGGATTGTTTACATGAGGATCCCGTATAATCTCAAGAATAGGATAATGTGTAAAAGGAGGAACCTCATCGCCAATAACAATCTTATAGTCATACTCTGTGTGCCGCAGGTTTACGAGGTGGTCCATCGCTTCTCTGGTCCATGCTAGATATGTACTGTCAGGGTCCAAGTAGTCGCCGCTGGTGTTCCACCAGACTGTGACTGTGCTGCCTCTGGGGAAAATCCTTGTACCTTCAAAAGAGTAAGGAGTTAACCACTGAACAACTCTGCCTATTTGGAATTCTTCCATCATCTTGTAAACATCAACCGTGTCTCCATCTGCTAACTCACTGAAATCAACCACACTCACACTATCCTCATCAGCCCTCTGCTCTAATACCTCACTTCCTTTCTTCAGAAACAAGTATTTTCTTCCAAAATAGCCATCCGCTGAGTTGCTGTTCATACCCCACACATCCATCAAGCAGCTTACCTGCGCTGTAATATAAGCGTTGTCTTCTACGCTTATCTCTTGAAACTCTGTTATAGGGTTTTCTCTTAAAGCATCATCGAGAGGCGTTAACTGCAATGTGTTAGTGCCTGTCCCTAACAACGTGTCCGGATAAGCTGCCAGGAACCTGAACACAATATCAATTATCGGCTCGTCTCTTGGCTCGACGGTTAGTTTTGCTGATTTCTTATCCATTAATTGATGATTATCCGAACCACAAACCCCTATACCATAATCTTGTTCTCCATGAACATCCTTTGCTAATTTTTCAAGGAACACCTGCCCTTTATACTCTCCTGACTGCTCCATTATATCATATATTTCACCATCAAGGGTTATCAATATGTCATATGTTTCGTGAGTTAAAAAATTATAGATGTCAAAAAATCCATCTCTTCCAGTGTCAGGGTCAAAAACCGTGAAATTATCTATTGCTATCGGCAGTCCTGTCGTGTCCTCGCCAACACTTTCAAGTAGCACTTCAAGAGTCAGTCTCGGAGCGTCATTCACAGGTGTGATTGTCAGGTTGAACGGTCTCAGATATACCCGTTGACTATGGGCCATATCCTTCACCCAGATAACGATACTGTCAATACTGCCGTGATAATCGGGTTCCGGAATGATCCAGACATCATTTAATTCGTTAATAAACGTCGCATGAGGCAACGAATCGATGCCGTATCTGCAGATATCGGGCCATCGGCCGTCACAAACATACTGCAGCATATCAAGTTTCAGGGTATCGTCTTCGTTGATTGTCATATCCGGAATATAGGCAAATTGCCACGGCAGTGTCCCCGGCGATCCGCCGGGCAGAACTTTATATTTTAATTGCATGAAATCTTTTAAAATTGGATCGGTAATATCTTCAATATATAGTGTTGTTGAAAAGTTACCGGACGTGTAGGATTGAAACTTAAGGATATGCGGCGTACTTGTAAATTCAAACTCGGCTGTATCTTTTAATGAGAAACGACTGTCACCGTCATTATAAATCATGGAAGCAAGTAAAAGTTTGTGGG
>JAGLWX010000500.1 GCA_023133185.1 Fidelibacterota bacterium | reverse complement strand
TCCAATCGACCTCCCCTTTCCGAAGAAACTCCTGATGAAGCAATCCCCTTCCGGCAATATCTTTCTTGATATTGTCACTATTTCTGTGATAAATTTTACTGCTAATTAACGAACTTATTAGGAGCTATCGAATGAAACTAAAAACATTAATCCTGGCGCTGTCAGCACTGGTGATGTTTTCATTTTTCTTGAATTCATGCCAAAGTCCTGAAGTCACATCCGCAAAAGTGTATTTTCAACAAAACAATCTCGAAGCGGCGGAAGAACAATTACTGATTGCCCTTCAAAAAGAGCCTATGAACCCGGAAGTACCTTTTCTTCTGGCTACCGGTGTGTATATTCCTCAGAAAGAATGGATCAAAGCCAGAGATCAGTTGCTGAAAGTAAAAGAAATTAATCCAAACTACACGAATCCCATGACCAGAACCGACGCCGGTGAACAGTTAAAACGTTTATGGGGTGAAATTCATACCCAGGGCGCCAATAAATTTAATGACGCTCTTAAAGAAATTTTCCCTGCGGAAAAAGATTCTCTATTGAAAAAAGCCACTCAGAAATTCGAATTGGCTATCGATATTAAAGGAACTGAAATAATTTCTTATAACGGTCTTGTAAAATGTTATTTCCTTTTGGATGATTCCGTAAACGTCATCAAATGGGCAGAGGCGTTAATGGACAAAAATCTCTTCGATGAAGATGTTTATGCATACTACGTACAAATTCTATGGGCTCAAAATGAAAAAGATAAGACCATTGAAACCTTAAATAATATTCTGTCTGAAAATCCGGAAGCAATGAAATTACAGGAATTAAGAGTCCAATATCTCGTTCAATTGGAACGTGTGGAAGAAGCAAAGGATTTCGCCCAGAAACTTACCCGGGAAAATCCTGATAATGTCGATCTTTTATATTTGCTGGCTCAAGTGTTTTTGATCACCGGTGATTTTGAATCCGCCCAATATGAATTTAATAAAGTATTGATTGAAAATCCTGATGACATTGAAGTTTTGACACGCATCGCCGAAGCGGCGTTCCAGGCTCAGGATTGGCTAAGTACGGAAGATTATGCTCGTCGGATTGTCGAACTGGATCCTGAAAATGCAGCCGGATATATGCTTCTCTGGAAGTCTTTGTACAACCAGGGTAATAAGGACGAAGCCGAAAAATATCGCCAGATCGAAAAAAGTCTCCGATAGACGTAATCCATTTTTACATACAAAAAAGCCGACCGCTCCGGTCGGCTTTTTTTATACCGGGAACATCTTTCATCCGATTCGTGCCCGTTTCTTGAGATATTCAATTAAAGCCATATCCAGACTGCGATCAGTCGTTAATAAAACATAATCAATATTATTCGCACGGCAACCGGTTTTATATGTCGCTATAAACTGTTGTAACAACCCCTGATAGGCTTCCTGGATATGCCAGGGCTCCGTATTGAGACGCTTACCTGTTTCAAGATCGATAAACTGAGTTTGCCGGTTAAATGTGAAATCCAGTTCCTGGCGATCGAGGATATGGAACAGAATGACTTCATGACGTTTATGCCGAAAATGTTTCAGGGCATTGATAACTTCATCCGGTTCATCAAGTAAATCGGAAATCAATATAATCATTCCGCGCTTTTTAAGTTTTTCAGCCAATTCATGAAGCTGCGGAGCGATGCTGGTCTCCTCTCCAGCCCGGACCTGTTCCAGCGCTCCAAGAACCAGGTTCAGATGGCTCTTTTTTGCCACAGGCGGTAAATAGGTGCGGACCTGATCGTCAAAAAGAGTCAAACTGACAGCGTCCTGCTGCTTTAACATCAGGTATGATAATGCCGCAGCGAGGTAGGACCCGTAGGTCAGTTTACTAATCTCTCCTGATGAATATTTCATCGATCCGCTTTTATCAAGTAAAATATATGATTTGAGGTTGGTTTCTTCTTCAAATTGTTTAATGTAAAACCGGTCGGTTTTTCCAAATAGTTTCCAGTCGATATGTCTTATTTCATCACCGGGGATATACGGGCGGTGTTCGGCAAACTCCACTGAAAATCCATGATAAGGGCTTTTATGCAAACCGATGATAAAGCCTTCCACTACCAGTCGCGCCCGTAATGCCATATTGTCCAGACGGGCAATGATTTGCGGATCGAGATACTTACGTTTATCTATTTCGACATTTATCATAAAGAGTTTACTTCAAATGATCAATCAATTTTTCCGAAATGGTGTCGGTATCGATTCCTTCCGATTCGGCATTAAAATTGGGAATTATCCGGTGACGCAATACAGGTTTCACAACCCTAATTACATCGTCAATATTTGGCGTCGGGCGACCACTCAGAATTGCATAGGTCTTGGCTCCAAGAATAAGATATTGCGACGCCCGGGGTCCGGCTCCCCATTCAACCCAGTTATTGATAAATTCCGGTGATTTATCGTGATTGGGGCGGGTTAATGTAACCAGTTTTACGGCAAACTCTATAACGTTATCCGCCACCGGCACACGTTTCACCAGATGCTGAAACGAGACAATATCATCCCGCTTTACGATCATTTCCAGGGATGTATTAATATCATAAGTTGTGGATTTAACAATGTCGATCTCTTCCTGATAAGTCGGATATTCGATTTTCAGGCTAAACATGAAGCGATCCAATTGGGCTTCCGGAAGCGGATAAGTGCCTTCCTGTTCAATCGGATTCTGGGTCGCCAATACAAAAAACGGCTCTTTTAGAATGTGGGTCGTTCCGGCGGTGGTTACACGGTGTTCCTGCATTGCTTCTAACAGGGCTGCCTGAGTTTTGGGCGGTGTGCGGTTGATTTCATCTGCAAGGATAATATTTCCGAAAATCGGTCCTTTGAAAAAACGAAATTCGCGTTTCCCGGTGCTTTTATTCTCTTCAATGACTTCGGTTCCGGTAATATCCGAAGGCATTAGATCCGGAGTAAACTGAATTCGTTTGAAATTCAGATCAAGAACCCGGGCTAAAGTTTTTATCATCAGCGTTTTCGCCAATCCGGGCACACCGATCAGGAGACAATGTCCCTGGCACAGGAGCGATACCAGTAACTGGTCGATAATCTCTTTCTGACCGATAATTACTTTTCCTATTTCATTAAACAGCTGTTCGCGTGTTTCAAACAGTTGTTCTACTAATGCTACATCACTGGTTTTTACTTTATTCGTCATATTATTCTTTCTATTATTTCCGGTTCAAATCATTTCAAAAGTTAATCGCGAAAATCTAAGACTTTATGTCTCTAAGCGCAAGCGCCGGAACGAAATGGAAGTATATTTTTAATTCCTTCAAAAACCATTAACTTTGCGGGTTATTTCAGATAATTATTGAATTACCTTATCAATAAATAGTTCCACTGTAAATATTTTCTAAGTCTGTTTCATGATAAAATCATTGATTAAAATATTGCCCTGTATATTT
>JAGLWX010000050.1 GCA_023133185.1 Fidelibacterota bacterium | reverse complement strand
CCAGCGTTCGTCCTGAGCCAGGATCGAACTCTCCGTTGTATTAAAAAAATATAAATTGTTAGGGGTTATTTAATAACCCTACACCTTCACTGACTTTCGCACGTTCTCTATGTCAAAAAACTTCTTATATGAGGCAAAGCTTTCGTCAAACTTTGCTCATAATCTCATTTCTCAATTAGCATGCAAATATAAAACAAATATTCTCGCTGCACAAGAATTTTTTATAAAATATTCTAAAAAGGTGATTCCAATCGCAACTGCCCGGACAGGGGGTATATTTCCGTGAGAGAATTCAGGCTTTGTTTCATAACGCGATCAGAATATCGCTGGACGGAAAAATAGGTCGAATACAGGTTCAGCCCATAATAGATCAACGCCCCGGTCGCGGTATAATAATAAAACGCCGGATGATATTTGAAGGCATACGCCGCAACCTTTACCATTCCCCAAAATCCTACCATCGTCAACACACCGTCCCGGTATTCCTCAATTAAAATTCTTCCACCTCCGGGAAAAACCGCGGACAATGCATATGCGCCCCATTCCTTCTTCCAATTCAGTACAGCTTCACAGTCACGATAATTTATATACTCCGGAACGATCTCCGTCGGAAACTTCTCCGATGGAAACTGTCCGACAAGCGAATCTACGAGGTTAATTTCCTCTAAACGAATCAGACTATAGATCTCAATCAGACGAAAGGGATCCTCCTTTTGGCTTAAAGCGTAAGTGACAGCACCTTCATAATCACCTTTTTCATAGAGAAAAGCGCCCAGGCGTAACCGGTTCTCCAGATCGTACTTTGTATGGGGAAATTTCTCAACCGCCTGCCGGTAATAATCTTCCGCAAGTTTCATTTTCCCGCTTTTCCAGTAAACCGTGGCGATGCGAATAGTGATATTTGGTATTAACGTATCCTGAGGAAACCGGAATAAGTATTCATAATATTGCAAAATCGCATTGTGATACTCGCCGGTATGAGCATAATGATCGGCAACCTGCAAAATATTTTTCTTTATATCCAAACCGTTAAATTGTAACGCCTGTGAATATGCAGGTTTAAGAAATATAAAAAGAACACAGATTACTGATAATATATACTTCCTAATAAATTTTTTAATATAAAATACCGGCATCGTCTATTGTCTGTTGCTTAACGCAATAAAATCATCTTTTTTGTTACCGATCGCTTTTTTGTGCTCAACCTATAAAAATATAATCCGGAAGGAAGTGGTATCCCGCACTCATTCACAGCATTCCAGTCAATCGTATAGTTGCCCGGCGTCATCGTTCGATGAACCAGTGTACCGACGACTTCACCTTTGATATTATAGACCGTCAGATCAACTGTCTCTTTCCTCAACAGGTTAAAAGAAATTGCAGTTATCGAATTAAACGGGTTGGGATAATTGGCATTAAGTCGAAATGAAGATTGAAGTCCCTGAGCTTGTTCTTCTTGAATCAATCCGGAAGCTGAATCGAGACGGGTCGTATTTTCACAGAGCCATTGTAACGAGCTGTCGAGCAGGTTTATAAATTCTGCCGGGTCTGCCGCCAATTCAATCGGAAACGCAAATGTAATCGTGCGAAAATGCGAACCGTCTAGACAAACCGCCATTCCATTACCGCTGTTTTTACCTTTTAATACACCCGAAGCTGTAAAAGTCGGTTCAATAAAATCCGCCCAGTTCTCAACTCCATTCAATCTGTACATCACCGGTCCGTAAACAGTCGTATCTGTCGAAGTGACCGGGTTGTCGGAAACGCTCAACATCAGCGAATCCGCCGAGCCACCGGGAGATGTGATATCATCATCCGGATCACCGGTATAATCCTCGATCCCGAGGTAATCATACGCAAAATCGCCGGTTTCAAATCGCCCGGCGCCGATCATATCCCAGCGATACAAATAATCCATATCGACTAACATCAGATTGCCGCCGCTGTCCAAAAATCCGGAAATAGCATATATATCCTGAACAGAATCATCGGTAACCGGTAAAATCATTTCCCGTCCGTCGAGAATTATTAACGTCTGAAAACCGCTGTAATGAAGAACCGTTATATCAATGCCTTTATGCTGTTCGATATTCCAATAAAAATATGATGAAT
Organism: Fidelibacterota bacterium; assembly: GCA_023133185.1. GTDB lineage: Bacteria > Fidelibacterota > UBA2242 > UBA2242 > UBA2242 > UBA9312. The sequence goes on along the minus strand of JAGLWX010000050.1, from coordinate 394 downwards.
CAATTTCCTCTAACGCATCAGTATAGTAAAAACCACTTCCATACTCTGAATCATCAATCAGTAAAATATGAGTCTCCTGTGGAGGTTCAACACATACGAAGAATTTTTCCATAGACACTTGAGCCATCCCCTCTGAATCTCTCGCCCATACATAATAATAAAGAGTATCGCCGTAACTATAACTTATATCTGCCCAGAAATAGTTATCACCATTATATACCATATCCAAAGTATCCGGCGCTCCATTTCGACCGATTCTTACTGTCAGGAAAACATCAAAACTATCACTTTCCAGTTCAACAACCTCTGCCCAGATTGTCCGGCTCTCAGAAAACGTATCGCAAAGATCGGGAAGGTCCGTTATAATCGGCGGTATCGATTCATACACTACTTC
>JAGLWX010000005.1 GCA_023133185.1 Fidelibacterota bacterium | reverse complement strand
GTAATATGAAAAATGCAATAAAAGACAAACAAGCCAAAGAAGGACGGAAAAATCTTATCGGGCTGGGTTTTGTAACGCTTATTTTTCTGATAATTTTAAAAATGTTCCCCGAAAAATCCTCTGCCGTTATTGATGTATCATTGTCTTATTTTAAAGAAATGATGGTGATATTTCCTGCTATTGTGTTGTTAATGGGGCTTTTTATGGTTTGGATATCCAAAGATGTTGTACTGAAATATATGGGGACGACTTCAGGTTTAAAAGGCATTGTTATTTCAATTATTCTCGGTGCTTTGCCGACGGGTCCTTTGTACGTGGCTTTTCCGCTGGCTTTAGCGTTAAAAAACAAAGGCGCCAGCATTACCAATATCGTCGTTTTTCTCTCCGCCTGGGCTTGTATAAAAATCCCGCAGGAGTTGGTTGAATTCCAGTTTTTAGGTTTAAAATTTATGGCGGTGAGACTGGTCTTAACAATTATCTTTGTGACTATCATGGGGATTATTATAGAAAAACTAAATAAAGTAATCGAATAGTTTTGCGATTGATAACAAAAATAAAAAAACAAGAGGTGTAAGATGATCAAAAAAATTCAAGTCGTAATATTGGCAACGCTTATTGCTTTGCCCGTACTTTCTTTTGCCGGGGATAAAATCTCCGGTCAGCAAATCGTCGAAAACGTGTATAACCGCCAGACGGGTAATGACCAGCAAGCAGATCTAACCATGTCTTTAATAAACTCACGAGGCGATGAGCGCGTCAGAACCATTAGACAGTTCACCAAAGATTTTGGTGCAATGGAAAAAAAGATCATGTTCTTCAAAACACCCGCCGATGTGCACAACACGTCGTTCATGAACTGGAGCTATGACGATGAGAACAAAGATGATGACCAGTGGATTTACCTGCCGGCATTAAAAAAGATAAAACGAATCTCCAGCGACAGTAAAAGCGACTATTTCATGGGCTCGGATTTTACCTACGATGATCTCGGTGACCGGCATCCTTCTCAGGATACACACAAATTAATCGGTGAAGAAATGATAAACGGCGAAAACTGCTACGTCGTGGAGAGTATTCCCAAAGACGAAGACTATATGTATTCCAAAACCGTGACATGGATCATCAAGGACAAATGGATCGGGTTGAAAAAGGACTTTTACGATGAGGATGAAGACCTGTTGAAAACCCTGACAGTCAAGAAATTTGAAAAGATCAGCGGCTACTGGATAATTCTCAGTACGGAAATGCACAATGTCCAAAAAAATCACACAACCAAAATGCAATTAGATAATGTAAAAATAGATACGGGAATAGCCGACAATCAATTTACCGAGCGTATGATGAGAAGGGGGCTTTAATGTTTAAAAATATTAGCGCCGTTACTTTGTTGCTTGCGATTCTTTTCACAGCCGGTAATCTTCATGGCAAATCGGTTTTCATTAGCGGTTACGCCAGAAATTATACGGGAATGTTGCTCAATGACTCCAGGGAGTATTCAATAATCCAGAACACCTTTGATCTGAAATTCGAGCACAGCCGTAATCGCGTTGCATTTAAGGCTAATCCCTATTTTTACCAATATTTCGATAAAGATTTAAAAATTGGTTTGCGGGAAGCCTATCTCGATATTTTATTCGACAAAATGGATATTCGTGTGGGCAAGCAGCAAATCATCTGGGGCAAAGCGGATGGCGTTTTTATCACGGATATCATTTCCCCGAAAAACCTGAGCGAATTTCTGTTGTCCGATTTTGACGAAATTCGCATGGGAGTTACTGCCCTGAAAGCCGATTATTATCTTGGCGATAATGCTTTTGAATTAGTCTGGATTCCCATATTTACGCCAACACAGATGCCGGAGGAAAACTCTATCTGGTTCAGGACGCCGGCATTTCCGATTATGCCGGTATTTGATTATTCTCAAAAGGATGTTACCGCCAGCCTGGAAAACAGTGAACTCTTCGGAAAGTTTTCAGCCATGACTTCGCTAATCGATTTTGAAATAATGGCAGGCTATGTCTGGGATGACGACCCAACGATGCACATTCAAAAAACGATCGATCCGGCAACTCAACAATTATCCGGCATTACTTTACTACCTCAACACCATCGTCTCAGTATCGCCGGCGGAAGTTTCAGCACAACAGTCGGCGCTTTTGTGTTGCGGGGAGAGGGCGCTTACTATTCCGGCAAATATTTTCAGACCGGTAATCCGACGGTAACCGATGGAATTACAGACAAAAATTATTTGCATTACCTGTTTGGAGTGGACTTTAATATCGGTGACATTCGAATCAGTTCGCAATTCATTCAACAGGCTGTTTTGGATTATGATGATCAAATTGTTAATGATGAATTTGAAAACATGGCTACAATTTTGCTCAGTAAGACTTTTCTGCGGGAGACCCTGAAACTTGATCTCTTTTCCTATGCAGGGTTTAACAATGAGGACGCCTTGATCCGACCGAAGTTGACATATGATTTTACCGATGGTTTTCAACTATTACTGGGCGCTAATATCTTTACTGGTGATGAAGGGCGATTCGGGCAATATGATAATAACGATATGCTCTATTTTAAGGTTAAATACAGCTTTTAGTCGAGACGTATTATTGGTCAGGTTTATTTTCGTTCCCGGGTTGTACTCGGGAACGAAATCACTGATTAGGTTACGGAGCACAGCCCCGTAACCAGAGATATAAGTGTGATAACGGATAAATTGAGCTCATAATACTAATTTCAAAACTTGCACTTTCGCTTTCGTCATTATAGTTTTGACCTGTTATTTAATTTATAGGAGCAGCATGAACATAAATAAGTTACGCTATATTATCATACTCACAGTTGCATTTGTTCACTTCCTTGCAGCCCGGGATGTAATGGAAGAAAAAGGATATATTCGAAATCCTCGCGTTATTGAGGACGGATTTGTGTTTACGGATAATTATACATCCGCAATCTATCTTTACCGGAATGGTGAAACTGAAGTTCTGACCGATTCCAGGGGCAGTGGTTTGTATTATACGCTTGCTCCCGATATGCGAAGAGTTGGTTTTAAATTCATCGACCAAAACGGTATGCAGTCTCCCGCTATTATTAATTTGAATAATGGAGAAATAACAAGATTAACAGAGCCATCGCAGCGGGTTGGGCAGCCGGGTTTTACACGTGACGGTCGCGTGGCATATACGGTAGGTAACCGATTAATTATATCGGATGGAAGAGAAGTCGATCTCGGGGTTTACTCCAACCTTGCTCCAATTTCCCCCGATGGTGAAAATACCTGTTATAATGATGATAACGACCGGTTATGGATAATCGATCTGCAAACCGGTGAAAGATCAGTGATTACAGATGGTGAAGGCGGTTTTTATTATCCTCAATGGTCGCCAAATTCACGCTACATTTTATATTCCGGTTTCGACAGTAAGATTTGGGTTTATGATTGGATCAACGACAGGACGTTTGATCTGAGTGAAGGACATCAACCGACATGGTCGGATGATTCGGAATGGATAATTTTCTATAAAAAGGAAATCGAGAATTTTGAATTACTGAATACTGATATATATACAATTCGATTCGACGGAACGAATCAAAGAAAGATCACGGATACGAAACAGATTTTTGAAATAGATCCGGTATTTTCTAATGATGACCGTCAGGTTCTTTACCATGTCATGGATAAGAAAGAATTGATAATCTCCGATATCAACATTCAAAAGTCGGAAATATCCAATCCACGGGTTATCAAACCAATCTCCGATGAAAAAAGCATTGCGCCATCGCAATCGATGAAACAATTTGAAAGCGAATCCGAAGGCATGCAGGTTTCCTATCTTCACCAGGTTTACGATGTTCCAGACTGGTTCTGGGGATATTACGCCTGCGCTCCGACGGCTGCTGCAATGCAACTGGCTTATTACAATATTTTACCTCGCTGGGCAACTCGTTGCTCAAGCCCCTCCAGCCACACAAGTTATTGGGGGCGATATATCTGCGACCGTTATTATTACCGTGAAACCGATTATTCCTATTCATCATCTCCGGCTGGTCACACTGCCGGAAAAGGCGGCTATGGCTATATGTGGGGGACAGGTGGTAGTCCCCGGACGAAAATGGCTGGTTATTATGAAAAACACGGTTTGACAGCAAGTCAGACTTATTCGACAACCTGGTTGCAAACGACCGGTGATATCAATGCCGGTCATCCATATACGATGTGTGTCTGGTTGACCGGCTCAGGTCATCTTGTACTTGCCAAAGGAATTGTCGAAGGGAAGCATACATTGATCTTTAACGATCCCTATGGTAATAAAAACACAGCCGGTTATCCATCATATGATGGCAGCGGGGCGTTGTATGATTGGCCCGGCTATAATGAAGGTAATGTCAACCTTGCTTCCGCCGGAACGGGGATTCCGTGGTGTATTTCGACGCGTTATACTAAAGCAGCCCAGGCTGATACGCTGGTTGACGACAGGCATTTGGAAAACGGATTTTACCTGCATACTAAATCACCGGCTTCAATGTCGCTATGGAAAGATAAAAAGGCAGGACATAATGGTCATTACTGGTGGTGCTATTCCAGAACGTCTGTAAATGAGGACACCTGTTTTGCGACTTGGACGCCGAATCTGCCGTCCCTGGCGCATTATGATGTGTATGTATATATTCCCGGCTCCGATCAACCGGTAACAAATGCTGTCTATTTAATAGATCATGCAGACTCCGTATCACAGGTGAGCATCGATCAAAGTCAATTTCCCGATCAGTGGGTATTTCTTGGGAATTATCTCTTCCGATCAGACACGGAATCTTATGTGAAACTTGGTGATGCAGCGGGAATTGCCGGACAGAAATTAGTATTTGATGCGGTAAAATGGTCGATTGAAAGACCGGTGACTGTTGATTTTACAGCAGAACTTCTATCGGGGAATGCTCCGTTGACAGTTCAATTTTCAAATATCTCTGAGTATTTACCTGAAGATTGTACAATACGATGGGACTTCGATGATGACAATATCAGCACAGAACGAGATCCGATACATATTTTCCATGCTGCTGGAGACTATACGGTTTCAATGACTGTCGAATATGGCGATACGGCAATAACCGAAAGCAAGACCGCATACATCCACATTGATCCTCCAATTCCGGGTGATTTCAGTTTGATTGTGCCTGAAAAAGAAAGCATCATCGCTACAAGGCAGCCGCTGTTTTATTGGGTTCCAACCGTTCTTTCGAAGGGAGATCGAGAAATTTTTCTAAATATTATTAGAGATAAAAATAAAAATCGCTCATTGCCAGTTATACCGAATAATTCAGCATCATCAACGACATATCAGTTATTCTTAAATACAACATCTGATTTTAGAAATACGGCTTCGATTGAAATCGATACGAATTTTTACAAACCTGAAAACCCATTGATCGAGAATGCAGAATATTTCTGGAAAGTGAAAATGATAAGCGCAGCCGATGATACGCTGACTTCAGCCGTTTGGTCATTTAAAGTGAACAGTGAGAATAGTCCGCCGGAACATTTTACATTGCTATCTCCCGCAGTTGATGAAGTGCTACAAGATCTTACACCGACATTCCAATGGAATGCCGCAGCCGATCCGGATGTCAATGACTATGTAATTTACAGGTTAAAAATTGGAACCGGATTAGATGATTTTATTGTTATCTACGAAGGAGAAAATACCGGTATCACTCTCGAAGATTCATTACTTGATAACACTGTTTATTATTGGTTGGTTGAGGCAACGGATCAGTCGGGAGCGATGACGGTCAATGACGAAGATATTTGTTCATTTACGGTCAATCTTGAAAACGATCCGCCGTCTCCGGTTGTATTACTGACACCCGGTAATAATGGATGCATTTTTACCCAATATCCGCTGTTTCAATGGACGGCGGCGCTGGATGTCGATCCTCATGATAAACTTTTATATTATCTCTATTACTGGTGAACGGATGCAACACGAAAGTATATCTATGGAACGGATACAACCTATTGCGACCGCCGTAAAGTAAAACTCGATTATGAGTATGCCTGGTATGTTGAAACAGTTGACAAAGCCGGCGCCAGCGCTTTATCGGATACATTTACGTTTCGAACCAGTTCGCTGGATATTGCTGCTGAAAATCTGTTGCCGAAGACTTTTGCACTGTATCAAAATTATCCCAATCCCTTTAATCCGGTTACGACGATCCGGTTTGATTTACCGGAAAAGGCTGATATCCGCTTGACGATATACGATGTCAACGGACGACAGGTCATAACGCTGGTTGACGAAAAGAGAAAAGCGGGGATTTATTCAGCGATTTGGAATGGCAAAGACAGCAGCGGGAGACCGGTCAGCGCTGGTGTTTATATCTTTACCCTAAAATGTCGGGATGTAAATCTATCGAAAAAGATGATATTTCTTAAATAGTGTTATTCAATCAACAGAACATCATAGCTGTATTCCGGAATTTGTAATACGAGCTTTCGATCCTTAATCTGATAATTCTTATCTTTCAACAGGGACCGCAGCGAACCGCCTTCCATCCAGGAAGGAAGACTCAGATGAACGTTCCCGGATCGTGATCCTTTATTGAACAGTATAACCAGTCTTTGATTTGGATCGCCTCGCGAATAAATCATCACATTATCGTTGGTGTAAAGATTGATATAATCGCCACGGCGAAGAGCGGAATATTTTTTTCTCAGGTTTATTAATTTCGAATTATGCTCAAGTTGCTCTTTTTCCAATTGATTCAGTTGGTCGCCGAAGCGCATCATGCGGCGGTTATCTGGATCATTCGCGCCGGTCATTCCGAATTCATCGCCATAGTAAATAATCGGGATACCCGGAACAGTCATCAGATAGCAGAATAAGATTTGTTCCTTTTTATAGGTCGTAATATCATCCACCTGAACCGCCGGCTCGCGAAACGCCCGTTCGACGCCATTTTCGGATAGTGTAAGGTCGCCTTCCAACAGAGACATAATTCGGACTTGATCGTGGCTGTCAAGAATGTTTCCCATCAAATGATTATATCCATAAACTTCGAGGGCTTTGTCGATTGCAACTTTGAGTTCTGAGAGTTTTCCATTCGGTTCCGTGAATATTCGCCGTGCGGTAAAGAATTGACCAAAGTTAAATTGCGAATTCAGCATACCGTTGTTTACGTAGGATTTGATCAGATCGTGTCCGCCGAAACTTTCACCGATTTGAAAGACGTTCAGGGATCGATCCGGATTAATCCTTGTTTTGATCTTCTTTGTCAATGACCGCCAGAATTCATAAGGAACGTGTTTTGTTGCATCATGACGGAATCCGTCAACACCTGTCTCTTGCAGCCACCAGACGGCGTTGTCCGTCATTGCTTCGAGCGCTTCGCCGGAGTTGATAAAGTCAAAAGACGGTATAAATGTGTCAAACCAGGTTGTCAGGCGATACTCATCCCAGCGGCGGATGTTTTTTGAGCCGTCCGGAAGATCGAGCGTGCCGTACCAATCCCGGTGTTCGCTGAAAAAGTGGTGTTCGATGTGAGTATGATTTGATATAAAATCTAGTAAAATCTTGATTCCGTGTTCACGGGCGACATCTACCAAATTTTTAAATTCGTCAAGTGTCCCGAAGCGCGGTTCCGTTTCATTTTCACTGACAGACCAGTATCC
>JAGLWX010000499.1 GCA_023133185.1 Fidelibacterota bacterium | reverse complement strand
GGATACAGCGAATATACGAATTCGTGCTCGCCCATATCGGCATACGGATTCACATAGCCTTCAGGCCGTTCAATGGGGTCTGGAGTAAGCGGCGAACGTAAAAGAGTAATGCGGATCATGTTTCCCACAATATCATGGCCATATTTACAATCATTCAATAGGCTAACACCATAGTCTGGCTCGGACAAGTCAACAAACTTGTGCGCTGAAACTTCCCACTTGGCTTTTTCAGCTTCCGTCTCAGGCTGGGTTGTACGCTGGATTGTCCCGTACGCAATCTCATAGGTAGCCTCGTCCGTCTTTACATTTACCGGGAAAGCAGCCTTCAGCAAAATATGATGTTCATTCCAATCGGCATAAGTATGGATATCTAAACGAGGAATATCACGATAAATAATATAATCCTGGATAAACCTGGAATTCCGGAAGACTCGCGTATAGCGGAGAATAGCACGAACCGGCCCGCTCTCGGGAATTTCCACCTTCTCAACTTTTTCGGTTTGCCATTCCTTTCCTGTATAGCCAATATTCCAGGCGCCATATCGGTCTGGCTTATCCTCAAAAAATTGCAGTACGTTACCCTCTTGCTCCTTAGCAAAAACTTCTCGCCGTTTAACCTTATCGTACATACTGCAGATGTTGCCATTGTCAGGGTTAATCTCAATACGGAAATAGGCGTTTTCAAGAGCCGTTTCCGTTACCACCAGGGAATTTATTTTCTTTTTGGGGTTCCCCTTTCTCATCCAAAATGTTTTATAGCCGTTTTGCGGCACATCCGCTGCAATAAGCATAACCTGATTATCATTTTGCTGGAAAGCGTATTTCCTATTCCTGCTATCGACGATCTCGTTTATTGCTATACCCCCAGGAACATCGAGGCTTACTAAATCCGTTCTGTTCCATGAAAGAGGATTAAATACCACAACCGGCAATCCTTTGCCTTTGGTTTCTATCTTTTCAGCAATCGTATGCATACCGGATTTAATAATCTTCTGTGTCGTTTCCTCTACTCTATCGTAGAATTCATTCGCGTCAATATAAACTTCCGGAATACTTGAACCCGGCAAGATATCATGGAATTGATTGAATAACGCTTGTTTCCAGGCTTCTTCCAAATCGGCTTGCGGGTAATCCATACCGGAAAAAACAGCCAGTTTTTCTGCCTCTTCAAGCCAAATTTCGCTTAATCGATTACGTTTCTTGATGAGTCCCTGAGTAGTTATGGTTCCACGATGATACTCAAGATAAAGCTCATCATTCCAAACCGGTAAGTCTGTGTACTTTCTTTCCACACGTTCCATGTACGAACGCAAATCGTTATGGTAAGCTGTTGGATAAACAGCAAGGTTCTGCATTTTTTTGATCTTGGCAAAGTGTTGCCTGGTAGGTCCGCCACCGTGATCCCCGATACCGTAGAGTATCGGAACATCGTTTAAATTCTGCTTTTTATATTCAAAAAGATCATTCGCGTTTTCATCGAGATCAAGTCCATCATTAAGTCTAAAGGGAAAACTAGTCAGCACCTTTGAGCCATCCGGTGATTGCCACCAAAAAAGATGATATGGGAATTCAGTGGTATCGTTCCAGCGGATCTTTGTAGTAACAAAGAATTTGAAGCCGGCCTTTTCAAGAATCTGCGGCAACATCCAGGTGTACCCGAAAGTGTCCGGTGTATAACCTACCACACAATCGACGCCAAATTTTTCACGAAAATAACGCTTGCCGAATAAGAACTGCCTGACCAGAGACTCTCCATTGGGAATATTCAAATCCGGCTCGATCCACATTCCTCCAACTATAAAGAAACGTTTCTCCCTTACTTTTTTTTGTATTGCCTTAAACAATTCCGGGTGGCGTTCTTCCATCCATAAAAATGCCTGCGCTGTGCTTTGTATGTATTTGTACTCCGGCTCCTCATCAAAAAAATTCAATGCGGACTGATATGTTCGTCGACAGACGTCAATCGTTTCCGGCCAGCGCCACAACCAGGCCATATCAATGTGCGATTGACCTATCAGGTGCAGCGTGTCTTTTTTAATTTCCTTCGAAAATTCGTTCAGTTCCTCAAAATCCAGCTTATGAGTTTGCAGGAAAAGATCCCAATTCTCGCACAAAGCTGCGCGAGCACAGGCCATTGATGATTCTTTTTGAAGCAACAATTCTTTACTGCTGAAATATGAGAACCAGCGTAAATTTTCCTCAAGATCGCTGTATAGTGGACGCAATGCTATAGCTTCACTGGGAATTTGGTCTGACGTAAAAATACTGGTCAGAACATCTGTTGGTTCGATTTGCAGCGATTTTTCATCATATTTTTTCTTATTTATAAACGTCTTGATTTTAAGTCCTGAACTCAGCGCCTGCTTGACATTGTCCGAATTCAGTGGAATAGAAACATTAGCGAGTTTTTTAAGAATAAATTTTGTCCTTACATTTTGTTTTTCACCCCAGGACGTCACTAGTGTACATTCTTGCTTGTCCGCCTCTCCAAAATCAATGATTGTAGCCTCAACAGGAAACACACGCTGATTGGTCTTACCTTCGAGATAACTCTTGCCAAGTTTTACACTGGAAATGAATGGAAACGGCGAGTCGCCTTCGGATGTAAAACGTTTCGGTTTTTGTGTGGAATAAATTAGATCGGTGGGAACTGAATTATCATGTTCAATGATTTCCCCTGCCAAGCCAAATCCTCCGCCAGCATTAAAGACCTTTGCCAGCAGACGATTCCAACCGGCAGACAGGCGCGCCGTTACAACATCCTGCCCGCGGTGAATCCCTCGCCAAACAACATTTTTGTGGATTTGAGTACCATTAATCCACATGGCTATACCATCATCACTACCCACTAATAGCTTAATTTTCTTTTCAGTGGGAGAATAAATATATATTGCCGCATAAGCCACGCAGTGTTCGGAGTGAGTTAGCTCTAACTCTAAAAAATTTAAAATACCTTTTTTATCAACAGGATATAATCTCCAAGTGTATCCTGAAGCAATGTCAGCTTTTCCTTTATCGGGGAAAATATGCGGTTCGTTTTCAAGAAATTTGATGTCTAGTGCCTGATGAATAGTATCGCATTTGAATGAGCCCAATACCAGCCAGTTGTCAATCAGTTTACCCTCTTGTTGGGCAAATAATACCTGGGTCAAAACTAACAGGCTGGCTATCGTCAAAGCTAAAAAGGGAAATCTTGAGCTACGCATCTTGTTCCTGTATATGTATAAAATACCAGTCGGAAACGCGTTTCCCTGTCTGAGATGTCCATTCCGTCATTTCAAAAGGGAGATCAACAGGCGAATAGGTATTACCGTTGGAAAATTCATATCGGGAATCCGTACCCTAGAGGAAATTCGCGTAATCTGCTAATTCTCCCGGGCGAAAAGACCAACGCTAAAAAAAAGACAGATGAAAATATTTTTCAGGAGACTAACTCGATATCTATTGTTTACTTTCAACACAAAAACATACATTTATAATTCTATTCATAAATTAATCAGGATAAAGGAATTGCATAACGTTTTATAACTCTAATCCTATCGAAAATCTATGCACATTGTTCAGATTGCCAAAATCCTGATAGGAAAAATCGATCTTCAACAAAACGTTACCATGTAGCCCATATTTTATGCCGGCTCCAGCTGTGAATCCCTCTTCACTATCTTTAGTAAACAAGTTCTTGTAGCCCGTCCTCAGGGAAATCATATTATTGAAGATGTATTCAGTACCTAAATTCAGATTTTCCGTATTGTCATTGGGATGTACAGCATCGATGGCAAGGGTTATGCGGTTTCGGCTACTCTTAAGGACATCCATTGCCAGTCCTACTCGGAACAGTAATGGCAGGGAAAAATCATCAGTCTCCAGATTGGCTGGTATTCGGTCGTTATTACCATACTTAATAGGATCTAGGTCGTACTTTATTGAAGTATCTTTCCCATCTAATCGCATTTTAGTGCCAAAATTGGAAATGCTCATTCCGATCTTCATGCCATTAAACTGGGTAGTAAAGAGTGTTCCAATATCTACTGCAAAGGCGGATGAACTCATGTGCCAGATGTGTTGTTGAATATATTTTCCATTGAAGCCAATAGAAAATCGATCAGTAAGATTCCTGGCATATGACAGACCTATAGCCACATCACCGGCTCCATACTTTTCACCAGTCCCTTCTGGGTAAAAAACTGTTCTTACCTTCATTTCACTCATACTGAGAGAGGTAATGCTGGCACCAATCGTTCCCAATGTCCCTAAAGGTAAGATGAAACCGGCAAAATCAAAACTAGTCCCAGCTAACCACTGGGTGTGAATTAGAATTATTTCAGTCTTCGGTAAGCGAGCTATACCAGCAGGATTCCAGTAGATAGCTGTGGCATCATTATCTACAGCCACAAAAGCTCCTCCCATGGCTACAGCGCGGGCTCCAGGTTCAATTTTCAAAAATGGAGCGCTGGTTGTCCCAACCTTAGTGACTTTAGTAATGATCTGGCAAAAGGTTAAAGTTGGGACTATCATAAAGAACGTACACAGCGTTAATAATATTCTCATTTTAGCAACCTCCTGAATTAATGAGGTATATCTCCAAACCAATTTCAAACTCTCATTATAAAATCTAAAGATGAAAACATCTATTTTATAATTGCAAATCTTCCAATCTTCTCTCCGACCTCGGGAGCATCGATGTGATAGATATACATTCCATAAGCAATGTCCATTCCGTCCTTGGATCGCAGGTCCCAGGACTCACTTCCGTCGTTAATGGGTTTATCATGCGCTATAGTGTCCACCAGTTCGCCCCTAATGGTGAATATACGAATGGTGCATCTTTTTGGTAGATGGATGAAGTCGACCTTGCGTTCTCCACGGCCAGTATGGCTGAAGAAATGCATGGGCTCCCAGGAAGCAGCGGCCACATAGGGATCGGGTACAACAGCTATGTTATCCAGAACGGATTTAGCCCTATCTCTATCTATATCTATAAAAGGGGCTTTGGTCTTGAACGTGATAATATCGCCAGTTCTAAAAGGTTTCTTGGTATGAATCAGCGCCACATCACCGCTTTCAGGATGAATGGGTGTGGCAACAGTGTCAGGCGGGGCAGTCAAGGTAATCATCCAGTATACCGGTGGAAAATCGCTGAAATCATCGCCCTTCACAAGGTAAATATTATCTCCGGATGACCAATCGCCACTATTATCCTGATCCAGTATAATCATATTAGCCTTAACATTATCAGTAATATTCCAGATGGCAAACGGTACTGGAACATCAGGTCCTATAGGAGCGAAATATACAGCCGTATCAATCCCAACTTCGCCAAACTCGATCTCATAATCCGCTGGAAAGGCGATACCCTCGGAACCGATGTTGTCATTAAGACCAACATCCATTTTATAATTGCAGTCCCCTTCGATCCAACCGGAGAGAGAATCCACATAGACGATATCGGAATCGTTCCAAACCTGAATCGTCAGCCCATCGAATATGAGGTTCTCCTCGCCGTGGATATGATCACTGCACATAATTGCGTCCGGGGGAGACTCGACCGAGTAGGTTATCCCTTCTATGCTATCAGCTTCGAAAACAACCTGATAAATGTGATTGTTTTTTACTCTGCAGGGATCCAGAACTGACACGGAAACTTTACCAGTACCAGCGCTGGTTTGTCGCTGTATATCCACAAACTCGGGTGTGTACCCGGCTGCCGGGGCATTGGGTGTGACTATATCCGTGTTGATGTCGGTGAAAACCACTTTTCCTGTTACGTCAGTTTCGATGATACTGGGACATTCGGTGGGGGATATAGGCTGGACGAAAAGATTAAGGAATGGCTTATCACTGAGCCCCCTGTCATAGAAATCTATGTCGTACCCTTTATCATAAGAAACCAGGGCATAATAGTAGGCCTGTCCATTTTCTAATGCCCCGGCCCAGGTTTGTCCTGAGTCTATAAATGAATGTACCAACCCGGTATCATCTCCCATGTTAAAACTTGCGCCGGTTGACACTCCTACTTCCTCTCCCAATGC
>JAGLWX010000498.1 GCA_023133185.1 Fidelibacterota bacterium | reverse complement strand
AACTAAAATATTTTGAATTTTGGTGCTGACTTTAATCGGAATAACTTCTGAAGGTTGGGTTTATTCTTGTTTACCCTCGTTCCGGGGCTCCTGCTCCGGAACGGTCATTTCGGTTGCAGAGTACAACCCTGCAACCAGAGATAAGGATATCTTTGCGTCTTAGCGGTTAGATTTTTTACGAATTCATCAATTATCATCATATAAATATCTTTACTTTAAAAAAAATTAGCCTTACAATTGCGTTTATTCAAATGAGGAGGGGTTATGAATTTTCCGTGGAAGTTTTTTTTGGATTTAGGCGTAATATCAATTGCGCTGTTATTAGCAACCCTGCTGCGTGCCAGGATTAAGTTCTTTCAGAAGTATCTTATCCCGAATGCATTAACAGCGGGTTTTATGCTTTTATTTTTCTACAATTTCGCTGCGAAATATGTCGGTATGAATAATAGTGATCTTGGGGCAATGGTTTATCACTTATTGAGTATTTCCTTTATTGCTATGACACTACGAAAAGCGCCGATGCCCAGGAGAAAAGGCGATCTGGGTATTTTTTCCACTTCTGTCGCCATAATTTCACAATATGCAATTCAGATTACAATCGGATTACTACTGACATTCTTTTTCATGAAGACTTTTATCCCTACCCTTTTTCCATCATTCGGATTGTTTATTCCTCTTGGATTTGCATTGGGACCGGGACAGGCATATGCAATTGGTCAGGGTTGGGAAGCGTTTGGTTTTCAGGGCGCCGGAACTGTCGGTTTGACCTTTGCCGCTATCGGTTTTATCTGGGCATGTTTTGGCGGTATGTGGTTAATCAATTATGGAATCCGGAAAAAATGGATTACGGAAGAAAAACTTAAGAAGATCAGACAACGGAATGTTTCCACAGGCGTATATTCAAAAGATAAAGAACTTCCAGTCGGGTCACATCTTACTACAGAGACTGAAGCCATCGATTCCTTGACTTATAATGGCTCTATGGTGTTAGTTGTTTATTTGTTGAGTTTTTTATTGTTGAAATTTCTCACATATTTACTCTCTTTTGCCGGGCAAGCCGGTATGGAATTAGCGGTGAACTTATGGGGAATCAGTTTTGTTTTTGCCGCCCTTACCGCACTGGCTTTCAAGGGGATACTGAATTTACTTAACATACAACATACTCTTGACAACGGTTGTTTAACACGCTTATCCGGAATATCAGTTGACCTGATGGTTTCCGGAGCCATCGCTGCAATTTCACTGGTTGTGGTTGCGCAATATTGGATACCGATTACAGTAATGTGTATCACTGCCGGAATCGCTGTAATGGCGACCGTACCCTGGTTATGTTCGCGATTATTTATCGATCATCGTTTTGAGCGGACGTTGATTATTTTTGGAGCTTGTACCGGAACAATGCCAACGGGTTTAGCGCTACTGAGAGTAATTGATCCTGATTTTGAAACGCCGGTGGCATCTGATTATATGTTTTCATCGGCTGTGACATTTTTCATTGTCATACCACTTATCCTGTCTATCAATCTGCCTGCTTATAGTCATCGAACCGGCAATCCAATGTATTTCTGGGCAATGGTAGGCATCGGGCTTATCTATCTTGTTTTCGCATTGATTTCTTTCCGCTTGATTGCTAAAAAGCGAACTTGTATGTATAAATCAAAGATATGGCTGCACGAATACCTGATTAGACGACGTCAAAGAATAGAGGAGCGCAGAAAGGGAAAAGGAGCATCTTCAAATGTCTGAACAGCATAATGAATATATTGACGGTCTTCGCAGTAAAATTCAAAACTGGCTTAAAACTACCGTCGGAAAAACAAGCAAATGGGGCAAATATATTCAATACACTCCCGACCTTTTTCAACTTTTGATAAAATTGTCCGGTGAAAACGATATCACAGCTCAAAGTAAAGCTAAACTGGCAGTCGCTATCGCGTATTTCGTCTCTCCTCTCGATTTCATCCCGGAAGAATTCTGGGGCGCGCTTGGTTACGTGGATGATATTGCACTCACAGCATATGTTTTGAATGATATTCTCCAATCCAACGATCCACAGATCATATTGAAGCATTGGCAGATTAGTGGAGATTTAACGGATCTGATCTCTGATATTCTGAATGACGCAGAAGAGATGGTTGGTAAAAAATGGTGGGTGAAATTAAAGGAATTAGTTCGATAATTAAAAATTCACTCTGTCCATAATGATCATGCCAATTCACTGAAATATCAGTTTACCCAATAAATTATATAGAAAAACCCGTCATTAAACCGGGTTTTTCCAAAGTGATTCTAGGCGTAATGGTAATTTTAGGGG
>JAGLWX010000497.1 GCA_023133185.1 Fidelibacterota bacterium | reverse complement strand
TATCACATGATCTGGAGCGGTAAAGATATGAATGGTCTGCCTGTATCCAGTGGGATTTATTTTTACAGAGTCACTGCCGGTGATTTCATAGAGGTCAAAAAGATGGTTCTGGCACGGTAATGTTTGAAATATTTTGATTTGTTTTCACTCAAAAAAACAGATGGAGATGCAAAGATGAAGAGATATAGACCTTTATTACATGCAACTATCATTTTATTTATGATAATTTTTCCAAATACCGGAAATGCTCAAATGATTGCCGATATAACAACGGACGTCGAGACAGAGTTTGGCACATATCATCCCTACATAGTGGAAATAACACCTCAAGCAGCTCAATATACTGTGGCAACGGATTTTAGCGATGTGGTGAATTTTAACGAGTTCGAATTCAGTGAAGCTGACAGAGACATCTTAAAGGAGAATGGATTTGTTGTCAAACCGAGCTACTATTGCCAAATTCACCATATTTACAATTATTGTTATGACGTAGATATCCCAGTTTTTGTCACTACCGATGCGGTGCTGCATGCATACCACATTCTCTATGATTATATCCTGCGTATGCTCGAGGTCCGTCAATTTGCAGATGACCTTGATAACCTGAACAAGGAAATGCTTTCAGTTGCTCAAAGTAAATTTGAATCTGCTCAGGATTCAACAGCTAAAGAAGCAGCCCGGAAGATCCTGGCATACTTTACCGTATCGGATATGCTATTGGATAGCACCGGTACACCCTCGTCTGCCGTCACCGCATTGGTACAGGCAGAACTGGCATTGGTTGAGGCTCACCAGGGCTATTTACCATCTCCAATCTTTGACTATTTAGAGGATTACAGTCAATATGTCCCCAGGGGGCATTATACTCGCAGCTCTTTACTTGAACACTATTTTGTGTCGATGATGTGGCTGGGACGTATGACCTTTGCAATGGAGCCGGATAATCTTCCTGAACTAACGACCGAACATACTTTAATGGCGCTTATTATTGTGCAAGCACTAAATTCCTGTGAGGTTAATGGTGAAACAGCAATGGATGTCTGGAGCCGAATATACGATCCTACTGTCTTTTTTGTAGGCAAGTCCGATGATCTGAACATCTACCAATATACTACTCTGGCAAAACAAGTATATGGTGATAATTTCGCTATATTAACTGTTGAGGAACTGGCAAATTCATCGCTTCTCAATAATTTTATCGAATTAGCAGCGGAATTGCCCGGACCTCTCATCACCTCTCCTCTACCGGGCAGTACACCGAAGGGCTTCCGTTTTATGGGACAGCGCTTTATTCCCGACTCTTATATGTTCGATCGGCTGACTGCGCCAACTGTGTCTGGACGGCTAATGCCTCGCGGTCTGGATATCATGGCGGTACTCGGATCAGAACGGGCTCAGGAAATACTTGATCAAGTCTATCATGAAAATTCAAACCCGGATTATGTTGTCTGGATGGACTCGATGAAAGTTGAATTCGCCGCGAAACCGGCAGGCGATTGGGCGCAGAATCTCTATTGGAATTGGCTATATTCATTGATGCCGCTCCTCTTTGCAAAAGATAGTGGCTATCCACCATTCATGCAAAAAACTGCCTGGCAGGATAAAGAACTGGCAACATCATCAGGCTCCTGGGCTGAATTGCGTCATGATACAATTTTATACGCCAAACAAAGTTCCTCATGGGAAAGTGCACCGTATTATCCTCCAACTCTCAAGGGCTATGTAGAACCAAATCCTCATCTCTATGCAAGACTGGCTGCTTTAGCACGATTTATGATCACAGGTTTCGACAATCGAGGGATATTACTTGACGGCTTTCAAAAGCGGCTCATTGATCTGGAATATCTGTTACTGAACCTCAAGAGCATTTCTGAGAAAGAACTGACCAACGAAGTACTTTCAGCAGAGGAATATGTTCTTATACATAAGTTTGGTCAGATCATTGAAACTATCATTACATTTCCACCTGAAGAAGTAGAGCAATTTGAAAACGAGACTGATGATCAAATGCCAATAATCGCCGATGTGCATACGGATGCGCTGAACAATCTTGTTTTGGAAGAAGGTGTTGGCTATCCATTTGATATTTTCGTTATTATTCCAATTGAGGATACACTCAAGGTAACTCGCGGCGCTGTATTCTCCTATTACGAATTTACACAACCAATCTCTGACCGTTTGACTGATGAAGCCTGGCAGGAAATGCTTAAAAGCGACAATCCTGTTAAGCTTCCTGTATGGACAGGCAGTTTCATTGATACATCACAAAGTTTTGTTAATAAAAATCCATTTCCGTATAACACAGCAGAGTTTTATACAGGTATTAATGATAAGGACAAGATTTTAACACCGGGAGATTTTGTGTTAAGGCAAAATTATCCGAATCCTTTTAACCCGACAACAACTCTCAAATATGCTTTAAAAAAGGAAATAAAGGTTTCTATAAAAATTTACGATCTCCTTGGTAAAGAGGTATTAACTCTTATGAATGAAAATCAGTCAGCTGGATACAAATCGGTGATATGGAATGGAAAGGATCATTCCGGAAATCCAGTTCCCAGCGGTATCTATATCTGCAGGATGGTTGCGGGGGATTTTACACAATCCCAGAAGATGTTGTTGATTAAGTAAATTTGGAGTGAATATGGAATGCTTCAACTATGTGGAAGCAGCTCTTTGAATTTAGTTTTAACCTTGAGTTAAGTCTGTTATCGCAAAATTTCAACTTAAATCAAATGTACTCAGTTAGGACTTGACTTAAGGTAGAGAATGTAAAAACTTAACTCAAGTCCTAAGGCAAGTCATATTACCTAGATTCAAGTGTTAAGTGC
>JAGLWX010000496.1 GCA_023133185.1 Fidelibacterota bacterium | reverse complement strand
CTGGTGTTTACTAAACGGGTAATGGACGGCACCGATTTGCTATATGTCAATCCATACTTTGAAGAGACCTGTAAAAAGGCAGGTATATACTCGGAACAGTTAATGAAAAAGGTAGCAGCGAAGGGTTCCATCCAGAATATTGATGGGATTCCTGATTCTATTAAACAAGTATTTGTAACTGCACATGACATCACTCCTGAATGGCATGTCCGTATGCAAGCGGCATTCCAGAAATGGACCGACTCTGCCGTATCGAAAACCTGTAATTTTCCCCAATCTGCGACAGTCCAAAATGTTATGGACGCCTACTGGTTGGCTTATGAAGCCGATTGTAAAGGTATCACAATCTACCGGGACGGCAGCCGGGATGAGCAGGTACTCTATATCGGTGACAACATACCGGATAAAACCGCTCGTCATACAACAACACCCCAACCTATTTATGGCAATGATAACAGTATCCATCCCCGTGTCCGTCCCCAGAATACCAGAGGTGTAACCAAACGTATTCGCACGGGACTTGGAACGCTATACGTCACGATCAACGAAGATGAAACCGGTCTATGTGAAGTGTTTACCAATATTGGAAAAGCCGGTAGCCAGGCGCAAGTGGAATCCGAAGCTATCAGCCGGTTAATTTCACTGGCACTACGTTCCGGTATTGATACCAGAGACGTCATCAAACAATTAAAAGGAATTGGCGGTCCCAGTCCCATCTGGGAAAATGGAACCCAGATTTTATCAACGCCGGATGCAATTGCCAAAGCGCTCGAATGGTATCTGGAAGAACGCGAAGGCAAAAAGAAAGGTTCGGTTACCCAACCTCATTTCCTGTTTAATGACCCAGCCCCGGAACAGATGGCTAAAACAGTAACCCCAACCGGATTTCAGATGGATAATAAAAAAGCCATCACCACTTGCCCGGATTGTGGCTCAACGGTCTATCATGAAAGCGGTTGTGTTACCTGCGCTTCCTGCGGTTTTTCAAAGTGTTAGAATAAGCGTATAACGATAATACAAAGGGCTCTCGATTGAGAGCCCTTTTTATATTCAGAGAATAAATCGATTAAACGTCAAGAATATCTTTTTCTTTCATTTTCAACAGTTCGTCAATTTGCTTTGTATATTTATCAGTAAGTTTCTGAGTATTTTCCAGGGCATCATGACTTTGATCTTCCGATATTTCATGCTTTTTCTCAAGATCCTTGATCATGTCATTGGCATCTCTGCGAACATTTCGAATAGCAACTTTGCCCTCTTCACCAAGTTTATGAGCAAATTTCACCAGTTCGTGGCGTCGTTCTTCAGTTAATGGAGGAATAGGAAGTCTTAGTAAATTTCCGTCAGCTTGAGGATTCAGACCTATATCTGCGGATTTTATCGCTTTATCGACCGCCACAACTGCATTTCGATCGAAGACCTGCACAACCAGCAAACGAGGGTCGGGCGCAGCGACATTGGCAATCTGTTTCAACGGAAGCAAAGAACCATAATAATCGACCTTAATCGAGTCCAGTAAAGCCGGATTTGCTCTTCCGGTCCGAATGGCTGCCAGCTCCTGGTGAATCATATCGACACTTTTTTTCATCCGGTCTTCGGTATCGGTTAAAATATCATGTATCATGTTTTTCCTCCGGAAATAATCGTTCCAATTTTCTCACCCATCAACAGGCGCCGCAAATTACCCGCCACTTTCATATTATATACCAGAACAGGTAACTGATTATCCCGGCAAAGGGTAATCGCCGTCAAATCCATAACTCTCAGTTGCTTCTCAACAGCCGTTTGATAGTCCAACCGGCTATAGAATTTTGCGTCGCTGTATTTTACAGGATCTTTATCATAAACACCATTTACTTTAGTGGCTTTTATAAT
>JAGLWX010000495.1 GCA_023133185.1 Fidelibacterota bacterium | reverse complement strand
AAATGTCTTGAGAGTGGCGCGGATTATTTCTTTGATAAATCGACTGAAACGGAGAAGATGATCGAGACTGTAAAAAGATTGGCAAAACAGGCAAATTGATGACAATAAATGAAAATTTATCATTGACAAGAGAGCTTTTGGGAGACAAATAATGATCGTAAAAGCGGCAGACTTTATATCCTTTTTAATAAAATGTCAAAAGGAATCACTTGGCGGTTTCCAGCAGGTCATTGTACCGAGGAAATCAAAAAATGTTGAAGAAGTTCAACAATTATTTACAGAAATTAAAGACAAGACGGATGTGGTTTTGGATTCCTATCGGACTATCGATCCTCTGAGAGCGTTATTCTATTTTTCCAGAGAAACGCTTCTTCCGGCAGATAAAGTAAAAAAACGATTAATAGTGGGCGCTAAAGGCTGCGATATGGCAGCTTTTCAGGTATTGGATAAAGCCCTAATCAATGAAGATTTTGTCGATCCTGTTTACCAGGCATGGAGGGAACAAACTACGATCATTACCACAGATTGTACTGAAATCGGAGATAGCTGTCACTGTACATTAGTTAAGGGAAAACCCTATACGGATCAGAACTACGATATGAATCTATCTGTAATCAACGAAAATTACCTGATCACCGTAGGTTCGAAAAAGGGTGAAGAACTGCTGAAAATAATGAAAGATACGATTTCTCTTTCCCAACCGCATGGCAACGAAAAAGATACGATTAAAAAGAACCGTAAAGCGATTGAAGAGAAATTAAAACAGCAAAATTCTAAATATATACGGTCTGAAGATTACGAAAATCTAAGAAAATCCGATATTGAAGGTTGGATTGAAGATTCCAAACAATGTATCGGATGCGGGGGATGTACTAATATCTGTCCGACCTGTTACTGCATCATTGTCAACGACGAAACGACCGGCAAGGAATTTGTCAAAGTTCGCAGTTATGATTCATGTCAGTTACACGGCTATGCCAAAGTAGCCGGCGGCGATTCACCGCGACCAAAAATGTATCAGCGGTTTCGGAATCGCTATTTATGCAAATTTGATTATATGAAAAGCAATTTTGACCTGATCGGCTGCACCGGCTGTGGCAGATGCATTGATGTATGCGCGGGTGAAATTGAATTTAGAGAAGTTGTGCAAAAAAATATGCAATTGTCCAAAGTTCAGGAGTAATCTATGGCACAGGCTAATCCATATGAAGTGATCGCCGCGGAAATTTACGGAATAATCGAAGAATCCCCGACTATCAGAACCATCAGAGTAAAACCGGAAAAACCAATTCCATTCAAAACCGGGCAATTTATAGAATTGACCATACCGAATATAGGTGAAGGACCATTTACGCCATCATCTTCACATAACATCAGTGATAAGATGGATATAACTATCATGAAGACCGGTTTTGTGACGGAATACGTACACAAGGCAAAAGTTGGTGATCGAATCGGAATTCGCGGACCCTATGGCACCCATTACCCGATTGATGAATGGAGAGGAAAAGATGTTTTAATAATGGGTGGTGGTGTTGGGATGGCGCCGACAAGATCGTTGTTCACTTCGCTATTACATGATATTGATGATTACAACAGCATCACATTTTTAGCGGGCGCCCGCACCCCTAATGACATGATTTATAAGCAGCATATACAAGGATGGAGGGAGATTGATAAGGTAAACTTCCTGAGATCTGTAGATCGAGTTCCGGAGGGGGAGGAATGGAGCGAAGAAGTTTGCCTTATCACCAAACTACTCGACAAAATTGACATAAATCCGAAAGACAATCCTGTTGTTGTCTGCGGACCACCTATCATGATGAAATTTGGAACGATGGATCTTTTAAAATACGGATATGCAGAGAAGGACATCTATCTCTCAATGGAAAAGAAAATGTACTGTGGAATCGGACACTGTCGCCATTGTGTCATTGGAGAATATTACGCCTGTAAGGATGGTCCCGTATTTACTTATGATAAGATTTTAAACGAGGAGAATATCTGGGAATGAAACGACTTTTTATCGATATTCCAGCCCTGATGGATTCTAAATCCTCAATTGAAGATATTCAATGTGAATATTTTTATCATCGAAAGAATTCCGGGCAATTTTCGTTATTAGAAATTGCCGAGTTTGCGGTTTACTGCCGGCAATGTAAAGATGCATTCTGCGTGACTGCCTGTCCGAAGGAAGCCCTGGAACGACAGGAAAACGGCATGATTAAACGTTTTAATATGCGCTGCGTCGGTTGTAAGAGCTGTATCCTGGCATGTCCGTTTGGAACCATATTCCCGGAAGTTATTAATTAT
>JAGLWX010000494.1 GCA_023133185.1 Fidelibacterota bacterium | reverse complement strand
CATTTACTTTAGTGGCTTTTATAATTACATCGGCATGAATCTCTACAGCTCTGAGCGCTGCGCCGGTATCGGTACTGAAAAACGGTCGCCCGGTACCGGCGCTGAAGATCACAATTTGTCCGTTGCTGAGATATTCTTTCGCTTTTCGAATCACCATCGGTTCGGCAACTTCGATCATCTGGATAGCCGACATGACGGTCACACTTAAGCCTTTTGATTCGAGAGCATCCTGGACAGCCAAGGCATTTATAACCGTTGCCAGCATTCCCATATAATCGGCTTTTACGCGATCCATTCCTTGCTGACTGGCGCCTAATCCACGAAAAATATTACCGCCGCCAATAACGATACCAAGTTCAACGCCAAGGTCTTTGGCAGATACAATCTCTATACAGAGTTGATTGAGAACAGCCGGATCGATGCCGCTGCCCTTCTCTCCTGCGAGCGCTTCACCGGAAAACTTCAGTAAAACGCGATGGTATTTGGCTTTCGACATCAAAATGTTGTTTGTATAACCAGAAATAATTTAATTTATTTTTTCGCCTAATTGAAAGCGTATAAACCGTGAAATATTGATATTTTCACCGAGCCTGGCAATAGTTTCAGTCAGATAATCTTTAACGGTTTTTTGAGGATCTTTTACAAAAGCCTGTTCCAGCAAGCAATTTTCCTGGTAGAATTTGACCATTTTTCCATCTACGATCCGTTCCAGAAGATTTTCAGGTTTATTCTGACTTAAAGCTTGTCCTTTGTAAATTTCACGTTCTTTTTCAACTATTTTCGGATCGATCTCTTCGCGACGAATCGCTGCAGGACTTGTTGCCGCAATATGCATAGCAACATCTTTAACGAAATTTATAAAATCATCGTTCTTGGCAACAAAATCGGTTTCACAATTCACTTCAACCAATACACCGATTTTATTACCGGGATGAATATAAGACCAAATAACGCCGTCTGTAGCGGCACGGACGGCTTTTTTCTCGGCTTTAGCAATACCCTTTTTCCGTAAAACATCCACGGCCTTATCAATATCACCCTGGGCTTCTTTGAGAGCCCCTTTACAATCCATCATACCAATACCGGTTCTATCTCTTAAGGCTTTGACCTGTGTTGCCGTAATTTCCATTAATTATCCTTTCTTTTCAGATATTTCGCTGGTCTCTTCGGCTCTTCAGAAACAGAACTTGGCACATCGACTAATCGAGAACTTTTCGCTTCCAGAATTGCATTTGCAAGTTCACCGATGATCAATTGAATTGCCTGAATGGAATCATCGTTAGCCGGAATCGGGTAGTCTGCTTCGGTAGGATCTGCATTCGTATCAAGGATTGCAACAACCGGAATATCCAGGCGTTTGGCTTCTTTCACTGCGATATCATCATAGAGAATATCAACGACAACCAGAACATCCGGTATTCTTTTCATATCTTTGATACCACGATGGAGATCGGCCAGTTTTACCCGTTCTCTTTCAAGAGATAATTTTTCTTTTTTAGTCAGGTCTCCTCCGTAACCGGCAGATTTATCTTTTTCCAGTTTCTGAAGATGCCTGATACTCTTTTTGATTGTTGAAAAATTTGTAAGTGTTCCGCCAAGCCACCGCTCGACCACATAAAACATACCGCAACGGTCAGCTTCTTTTTGAACAATATCTTTAGCCTGTTTTTTAGTGCCAACAAAAAGAACATCGCCGCCCTTACGAACGGTTTCCCTTATAAACCGGGTTGCTTTATCGAGACATTCGACGGATTTTTTCAAATCAATTATATGAATGCCGTTTTTAGCCATAAAAATGTATCCCTTCATTTTGGGATTCCATTTTCTTGTTAAATGGCCGAAATGGGCACCTGATTTCCAGAGTTGTTCGAATGTTACATTACTCATACAGTTAGTCTTTCTTCTATTAACGTTTGGAGAATTGGTATGCGCGGCGCGCACCGGCAAGACCATATTTTTTCCGTTCTACGACCCGTGCGTCACGAGTCAAGAATCCTGCGGGCTTTAATTTTTTTCTTAAATCGGGATCAAATTTTTCCAAAGCCCTAGCAATAGCTAGTCTAATGGCACCTGCCTGACCTGCCAGACCGCCCCCGCAAACATTCACACGAATGTCAAATTGATTGACGGCTTCACAGAGTTCGAGAGGCTGCCTGATAATCTGCTTTAAATTATCACGACCAAAATAGTCATCAAAGGGACGTTTATTAATTGTGATTTTTCCTCCGCCGGCAGACATTCTTAATCGAGCAATCGCTCTTTTTCGGCGACCAAGAGAAACATATTCTAATTTTGGCATGCTTTAATTATCCTTCTAATTCTAAGGTTTCTGGTTGTTGAGCCTGATGAGGATGCTCTGATCCGGCATACACTTTTAATTTTCTAAATAATTGTCTTCCCAGTGTGTTACGGGGTAACATTCCCTTTACAGCGCGTCTGATTATTTCTTCGGGATGTGCCGTCATTGCTTCGCGGTACGTTTCAAATCGACCACCGCCCATGTAACCGGAATGAGTAAAATATTTTTTCATTTCGGCTTTACGACCGGAAATTCTGATCTTTTCGGCATTGATCACCACTATAAAATCACCGGTATCCATATGGGGAGAATAATAGGGTTTATTTTTTCCTCTTAATATTGAAGCTATCCGGCTGGCAAGACGCCCCAGCGCTTTGCCGTCCGCATCAACGACGTACCATTTCTGATTAATTTCATCAAGTTTCGGATAATAAGTCTTATACATTCCTTCTCTCATTCCTTCGGTTAAAATAGCGGGTAAACTTACAATTAGCCTATTTTAGAATCAAGATATTTTTAGACGGAAAAATAGGCGTAATGGTAATTTTA
>JAGLWX010000493.1 GCA_023133185.1 Fidelibacterota bacterium | reverse complement strand
TGATATACATTATGCTTTTTACCGTTGAGAACTCCAAATTTTCTTTACAAAAAAACAAGAATTTAACTTTTAAGGAACTATCAATTACTCCAATTTCCGTTTAACTGACTTTAATTCGAAGACGTCGATTAGATCACCAGTTTCATATTCTGTATAGCCCTCAATCGCAATACCGCATTCGTAGCCTTCCTGCACTTCCTTTACATCGTCTTTAAAACGTCTTAATGAAGATATCGAGCCTTCATGCACCACTTCATCGTTTCGTTTGATCCGAGCCATTGCATTGCGATGGACTTTCCCTTCTTTTACATATGATCCGGCAATAAATCCGATTTTGGGGATTTTAAACACTTCCCGAATTTCTACTACTCCAAGATGCACTTCGATCTTTTCAGGACTGAGCAATCCTTCCAACGCCGCTTTAATATCGTCAGCCAGTTCATAAATAACACTATAATAGCGAATCTCAATATTTTCCTTTTTGGCAAGTTCTTTAACTTTCGGATTAGCGGAAACGTTAAATCCGACAATTATCGCTCCGGAAGCTTTTGCGAGCAAAATATCGGTTTCTGAAACCTGTCCGGCAGCTTTATGTTTAACGCTGACGGCAACCTCTTCATTACCCAGTTGGCTGATTGTCTCACTAATTGCCTCCACCGAACCATCGACATCACATTTCAGGATCACATTCAGTTGCTTAATTTTTCCTTCAGCAATCTGCTGTGAAATTGTGTCCAGTGTCCATTCCTTGGTTTGGCGGAACTGCTGTTCTCTTTGAATATTTTGACGCTCGGTAGCAATTTTCTTTGCTTTTCTTTCATCTTCAACGATAGCAAAAATATCCGCCAGGCGCGGCAAGACATCAAATCCAACTATAACAGCGGGATCGGACGGCTTCACTTCTTTTAAACGTCGTCCCCGTTCATCATAAATAGCTCGAATACGTCCACATGCCGGACCGCAGACAAACGGACCACCAACACTTGCAGAACCCTTCTGAAATAAAATCGTTGCCATTGGACCATGTCGTTTATCTACTTTTGATTCAATAACAGTTCCTTTTGCCATAGTATCAACATTTGCCTTCAGCTCCAACATCTCTGCTTCAAGCAAAAGCAGATCGAGTAAATGGTCAATACCTTCACCTGTTTTAGCAGATATTTCTGCAACCTGAACCGATCCGCCCCAATCTTCAACTAAAACATTATGCTCGGACAATCCTCGTTTAACTTTTTCAATATCAGCTTCGGGCTTATCTATCTTATTTATAGCGATTACAAGAGGAACATTCGCTGCTTTGGCATGGTTGATAGCTTCAATAGTTCGGGGCATCACGCCATCATCGGCTGCTACTATTAATACAACCATATCGGTCACCTGCGCTCCACGCGCCCGCATAGCCGTGAAGGCTTCATGACCGGGTGTATCCAGAAATGTTATCTGTTTTTTATTTTCAAGAATAACTTTATAGGCGCCAATATGTTGGGTAATACCACCGGATTCACCGGCGACAACATTGGTACTGCGGATATAATCCAGTAAAGAAGTTTTTCCATGATCAACGTGCCCCATAATCGCCACAACAGGCGGTCTTGGAACAGCATTTTTCATATCCTCTTCAGTTTCTTCGATTTTCAGAATTTCTTCACCATACTGTTCCACCTGTTCAGCTTCATATTCAAATTCATCGGCAATTAAGGTGATTGCATCGAAATCAAGACGCTGGTTAATTGTGACAAACATTCCAAGTTGGATACATTTAGAGATCACGTCAGCAGGATCAACATCCATTAATGTTGCCATTGTTTCGACAGTTGCGAATTCACTGATCCTGATTTTTTGTATTTCTTGTTGTTCTTCTTCTTTAGACACATCCTGTTTTTTATATTTTTTCCGTGTGATCTTTTCATCCATTTTCGCCATAGTGCGACGGAAGGAATCATCCACTTTTCGTTCGTCAATATTTATCAGGTGTTTGTCTCTTTTACCCTTTTTCTTTTTATCATCTTCCGTCGGACGCCGCTTTCCACT
>JAGLWX010000492.1 GCA_023133185.1 Fidelibacterota bacterium | reverse complement strand
TCCTGCCTGAAGAAATACTGTTTATTCCCTGGAATGTAGATAGTATGGGAAATGTATCCTATACGCTTGATCCGGAGGGACGCGTCGGTCCGCAAAATTTTCAGGTCAGCGGCGACACCCTGTTTTTATTGGATCAACAGAACGAAAGCATTCAGACATACAATAAGAATCGCTTTGTGGAACAGTTGCCGGTAATCCGGGAAGCCAAAGACTTTATCATACAATCGTCGAGAGAATATATCTGTTTGGCGGACAATGCCCTGCTTTTTTACCGGAACCGAAAACTTGTGGAAAAAGTTCGCCGGAAAAGTCCGTTACCGGTCATTCAAAAAATCTACCGGGAAAGCAACCGGATACTGGCGATCAACCATGACGGAACCGTGTCGAAAATTGAAAACCGCCGACTATTAAAATCCAGCAGAAAAGGAATCCCGGTCTTGAAGAATCGGTATAATTTGAGAAAAATTTCTCGCGCCTCGGCACTGATTACCATCCATGATGAAAACGGCTCGGAAACAGCCCGTATTCCGCTGACGATCAAAAGCAATAATCTGGGCTCATTTGAGTTAATAGGAGCCGATAAATCAGGACGTTTGTTTATAGATTTTAGCCTGATTACACAAGATATTCCTTTGAAAGTCCGGCGGGAAATATGGATATTGGATCAAGCGGGTGAGGAATTAGGGAAGATCACTATTCCGACTCACTATTACGCAATGACGTGGAACGATTTGCGGATTACGGATGATGGAACTCTGTATCATATGCTGTCTTCGGAAGACGGTATTCACATAATAAAATGGGATTTATCGCAACGCACATCAGACTCTTTTAAGGGCGTGTATCCTGAAAAATACCAGAATTATCTGCATTATAACGAAGCGGTGCAGCCCGAATCATTAGAAAAAAAAAGTCCGCTCAGTAAACCGACGTCCTCAGTAACCCGCAGCGAAGCGCTGGCGATCGGTGATACCTACGCCGTGCATGAATGGAGCTGTACATCGGCGAATTTGACCGGCTCGTCAGGCGTGACCGCGCCGGACGGTCTGACAATTATCACTCCCTCCTGGATTCAAGTCGGGAATAATGTTCGTGTCCCTTACAAATGGGGCGGATTTAATACGTTACCGGAATTTGATTCAGGACTTTTAAACGGCAAATATGCCGGTGATCGTTATACCAGCAAATCCTGTGGAAGTAGTTATGCAGTCGGCGTGGATTGCTCCGGTTTTGTTTCGCGCTGCTGGAAGCTGTCGTCTCATTACAGCACACGCATGATGGATGACGAAATTGCGGTTGCTTATGCTTCCTGGGAAGATCTGAAACCCGGCGACGCCATTCACAAACCGGGGCATGTACGTCTGGCAGTTGACAATAATGCCAATGGAATGATCCTGGCGGTCGAGGCTGCCGGCAGCAGCACCGATTGGCGAGTGAATTATCGGACCTACAGTTATACTGCTCTTGCGAATTATACACCACGTTATTATATAAATATGATCGGTCCCGGTATTCCACTGGCGCAACCGATTTTATTGTCAACCGTTAAAGATCGATATGCCACGGTTGACTGGTCGCTTGCCAGCACTGATAATGTCGATGGTTTTCTTCTGAAATATATAAACGATAGCGCAGAATGGTCTCCATTTTGGGGAGATTCACTGTTGCCGGTCGAAAATAACCGGGCAGCATTCTCGTATAACACTGATGAACCTATCTTTTTCCAGATGACGGCGGTCAATGACGATGACGAGCGGATCGAAAGCCTTCCGTCCGATGCATACGGATTTTATTTACCGCAAGGGTATAGTCAAAAGATTCTGATTGTAGATGGATTTGATAGAATTGAGTCTTCAGGTAGTTATCATTTGCCTTATCATTCATTCGCCCTCTGGATAGGACAATTTTTGTTTGATCTGCATGTTCCATTTGAAACGGCAGCCAATGACGCGGTTATTTCCGGCGATGTTGACTTAAATGAATATCAAGGCGTGTACTGGATACTCGGTGACGAAAGCACCGTCGATGAAACCTTTTCGACGGTTGAGCAAAATCTGGTCAAAGAATATTTAAAAAACGGTGGTCAGCTCTTTGTCAGCGGTTCGGAAATTGCCTGGGATCTGGATTATAAAGGCGGCGCGAGTGACAAGTCATTTTTTCTGAATTACTTGAGAGCAGACTATAAATTGGATAATGCCGGAAGTAATCAGGTAACTGGCGCAGACGGCGGTATTTTTGACGGACTTCCATTTGAATTTGATGACGGCAGCGGCGGAATTTATGAGGAAGATTATCCTGATGTCATCGATCCGATGATGAGCGCTGTCGCCTGTTTAAAATATTCAACTGGTACAACCGCAGGAATTCAATATGAGGGGCTTTTCCCCGAAGGAACAGTTTCCGGGAAACTGGTCTATATCGGGTTTCCCTGGGAAACCATCACCGATGATATGCAGAAAAAGATCATGCTACAGAAAATATCCGAGTGGTTTGGATTTACCTGCGAAGGTGTTGAACCCGGGATCACAGTCATTCCCGATAAACCGTTTTTAAGCCGTGGATATCCCAATCCCTTTAATGATCTCGTGAATTTCCAGTTGTTGCTGCCGGATGCAGTTGATTTTAATGTGCAGGTTTACAATTCATTGGGACAAAAAGTGCGGACAATTGCATCCCCGGTGACAATGAAGAATAAATACCAGCTCAGTTGGAATGGAACCAATGATCAGGGTCTTAAAGTTGCGTCGGGCTGCTATTTCTTCCAGGTAGCGTTGGAGCGCCGGGTTTTGACTGAAAAAATAGTATTTCTAAAGTAATGTTTAACAGGAGCAGATATGGCGACTATTAATTTTTTTGGAGCTACCGGTACCGTGACAGGTTCAAAATATTTACTGGAAGCCGATGGGAAAAAGTTTCTGATAGATTGCGGATTGTTTCAGGGTTTAAAAGAATTGCGCTTGCGCAACTGGCAGGATTTCCCGGTGGATCCCGCTTCGATTGACGCCGTGATCCTGACACATGCTCATATAGATCACAGCGGCTACCTGCCCAAACTGGTTCAGATGGGATTTAAAGGATCGGTATATGCCACTACGGCAACAGCGGATCTGTGCGCAATCATGCTTCCCGATTCTGCGCACTTACAGGAAGAAGACGCAAAATACGCCAATCGTAAAAAATTCAGTAAGCACTCACCGGCAATGCCTTTATATACCATTAATGATGCGAATAAAGCGCTGGATCTTTTTCAACCACTACCCTATGGAAAAACGACT